>NZ_JANPLS010000212.1:0-23325 GCF_031422475.1 Chamaesiphon sp. VAR_48_metabat_403 | reverse complement strand
CCAATTTTTACTACCGATTTAATTGCTAAATTTCAAGAACCGATCGATTGCGATTGGCTCTTAGAAAATCGCATTCCTGCGATCTTGGGTGTCGGTAGATTGAGCCAGCAAAAAGATTTTGCAACGCTGATTCGATCGATCGCGATCGTCAGGCAAACTCGTCCAGTCAGACTGATAATTTTAGGACAAGGTGAAGAATTACTACATTTAGAAAATTTAGTAAAAGAATTAGATCTCGTCAACGATGTGGTTTTTCTTGGTTTTGTTGCTAATCCTTATGCATATATGTTCAAAGCTCAAATGCTAGTCATGTCTTCCGTCTATGAGGGTTTTGGGAATGTCTTGGTTGAAGGAATGCTCGCAGGCACCCCAGTGGTTTCTACTAATTGTGAAAGTGGGCCATCCGAAATTTTAGCTGATGGTAAATATGGAAATTTAGTCGCTGTCGGCGATGCGAACGGTTTGGCAACAGCAATTATTAGCACCCTAAATAATCCCCCAGATCCCGACATTTTAATTAGAAGGGGGCAAGAATTTTCGTTGGCCGCCGCACTAGATAAATACCATCAGTTTCTCTAACCCATTTATCAATTTTGAACTTATTTAATATTAAATTTAATATGAAATAGAACGAATTTTACCTTAAATAAAATGTTAAATAAATTAAATACTAAAATTAAAGATCTTAGCCCCAATATCCGCAACATTATTGCGAACATGGGATGGCTGGTCGGCGGACGAGTTTTGCGGGTAATTATTAGCCTCTTTATTGTGGCTTGGATGGCTCGTTATTTGGGGACAGAAGGATTTGGTACGCTCAACTATGCGATCGCGCTAATATCGATTTTTGCGAATGTCGCCGAAATGGGTTTGACTCATTTTGTGGTGCGCGATGCGATTCACGAACCAGATCGTCGCTACGAAATTCTGGGTACAGCTTTCGTACTGCGATTATTTAGTGGCATTGCCTCATTTTTATTGGTAATTACCACAATTTTTTGGTTGCGTCCCAACGATCCATCCGTGCGGGCGATCGTCATTATTATGTCGAGTTCGCTATTATTTCAGAATTTTAGTGCGATCGATGCTTGGTTTAGCTCCCAAGTGAAATCAAAGCATACAGTGGTGGCGAGTAATGTTTCTTTTATCCTCATGACTTTAGTCAGAGTTGTATTATTACAAACTAATGCGCCTTTAATTGCCTTTGCCTTTACAGTACTAGCTGAAGATATTATTGGAGCGATTAATTTAGTTATTGCTTATCAAAAAACCGGACAAAAGATTCAGAATTGGCGAGTTAATTGGTTGCGTGCTCGTAAATTACTAGACGTGAGCTGGCCGCTAATTTTCTCTAATTTATCGGTGATGATTTATCTATATGTCGATCAAATTATGCTCGGTCAGTTAGCAACTGCCAAAGCGGTGGGCATCTATGCCGTAGCCGTGAAAATATCCGAAAATTGGGGATTCTTAGTATTAACAATTACCCGATCGGTCACACCACACATTATTGAAGCTAAAAAAATTAGCGAACAACTATATTATCAAAGGTTGCAAAATATTTGCAATCTATCGGCTGCAATCTTTTACGTTATTGCAATTACCCTTACCTTTTGTTCGCAGCCGCTGATCGTTCTACTATTTGGTCCAGAATATGCCTCGGCGGGAATCGTCTTATCGATTCATATTTGGTCTTCAATTTGGATGTTTTTTGGTAATATTAAACAGATTTGGATCGCAACTGAAGAACTCGCTGGATTCGCGTTAACTGCCAGCTTTATGGGTGCAATTATGAATATCGGTCTGAATTTTTGGCTGATTCCTATTTATCAAGAAGTTGGTGCAGCGATCGCCACAGTTATTTCTTACACTTTTACAGATTATGTGATGTGCTTTATCTACCAACCCGCTCGTAAATTTGGGTGGGTAATGACTAAAGCGTTAGCTCTGAATATATTCGCGCACAAGTCATCTACTAGCTAATTGTCATCAGACAAACGATTGATGGTTACACTAATTATTTACTTAAATATTTATGCCGGATTTAAAATCGCCACTAGTGAGTATCCTGATTAATAATTATAACTACGGACGGTTTCTCACCGCCGCGATCGATAGCGCGATCGATCAAACTTATCCCCACATCGAGATTGTCGTCGTCGATGATGGCTCTACCGATAATTCTCACGATGTTATTGCTAGCTACGGCGATAAAATTCTCCCCATCATCAAGTCAAATGGCGGACAAGCTTCCGCTTTTAATACCGGATTTGCAGCCAGTCATGGAGAAATTATCTGTTTTTTAGATGCTGACGATATTTTTTTGCCGCACAAAGTTGCCGAAATTGTCAAAATCTTTACCGCAGATGTCGAGATAGGTTGGTGCTTTCACGCTCTCAACTTCTTTGGCGATAGCAGTCAGAAATTTGAATCTCAGCATAATTGGTCTTCCGGTAAGTACGATCTCCGGGAGATAATTAAGGGGGGTAAATTGAGAGGGAAAATGCCCGATATCAATTTGGCAACTTCGACTATGTGTTTCCAGCGCGAGCTGCTAGCACAGATACTACCAATGCCAGAAGCGATTCGGATTACCAGCGATGATTACATCAAATATCTAGCGATCGGATTAGCCCCCGGATTTGTCTCGATTGCCGAATTAGCACGCCAACGGATTCACAATAACAACGCTTACACATTAAGAACCGATCGAGATAAACAAAAATTATTTGCTAGAATTAATATTCTGACTGCCTACTGGATGAAATCTAATTTCTCATCGATCGTCTCAAAATTCTCTAATAATATTTTTGCTTATGCAATGAGTATTTATTGGCTCAACGGCGGGATTGAATCAGAATCCCAGGAAACGATCGACAAATACTTAGACGCACTGACTATCCCTGAAAAAATTGAGGTTTATGCCAGAATTATTTTTAACTATATGAAATATCGCTATTCATCATAGAAGTAGTTATGAAGAAATTTTTTATCTTTGAAAAAATATTTACGATCGGTGCCATGCTCCACTATGCTGGGGTACCGTTAATTTTACTCTTGTCTGGTGGTGTCAGCGAAGGTGACGATGAAACCACGATCGATTTGGCGGCCATCAATCAAGTCTTTTTGATTGTCTACTTTATTAGTTTGTGTTTGCTATTGTTACGCTGGAAACAAGTTCTACCAGTTATGTCGAAAGGTGGCATCTTCTGGTTGCTATTTGGATTGGCAGCGGCTTCATTTTTTTGGTCTTATTCGCCAGAACTAACCAAAACTCGCATAGTGGCATTGTCTGGCACGATGCTGTTTTCACTCTATCTTGCCAGCCGCTACACTCTCAAAGAGCAATTACACCTCTTAGGCTGGATGTTTGGCATCGCGATCGTTAGTAGTATTATTTTTGCGGTATTGTTACCGAAATTCGGTCAAATGGGTGGCTTTCATGCCGGAGCTTGGCGGGGAATCTACAACCATAAAAATGGTCTGGGTAAAAATATGGTGCTCAGTGCCGTGATATTTTGCCTGCTCGCACTCTCAGCTCAAAAACGCAGGTGGCTGATGTGGAGCTTAGTGGCTGCATCTGTCCTGCTAATTATCCTCTCCCGATCGACATCATCGATCGTCAATCTCTTAATTTTGTTAGGTATCTTAGCAATTTTACCCGTACTGGGATGGAACTATCTATTTGTAGTGCCGATCCTGATTGGCATTTCCGCTATCGGCGTTATCTTATATTTATTAGTAACCAGTAATGCCGAGCAAGCTGTCGGCGCGTTGGGAAAAGACTTAACACTCACCGGACGCACCAACTTTTGGCCGTTGGTATTGGATAAAATTTGGGAACGACCGTGGCTTGGATATGGATTTGGAGCCTTTTGGCAAGGCTTGGAAGGGCCTTCGGCTTACGTCTGGAACGCCTCTGCTTTCAAAGCACCTAATAGTCATAACGGTTATTTAGATCTGTGTACCGAGCTGGGTTTCGTCGGACTTTCGCTGTATGCGACAGCTTTTATCACTAGTGTTCGCAAAGCACTCGCCAATATCCGCAGACTCAAGACTCCAGATACATTTTGGCCGATTACGATCTTCGGGATGATTATTCTTTCCAATCTCACCGAAAGCGCGCTCGTGCTTCAAAATAACTTTTTATGGGTGATGCAAGTATCGATATTTTTCTCGATTTCGCTACCACAGCCAATCCCAGATCGAGACTTGGCGGTAGTGAAAATATAGGGTATATCTACCAATAAAGATCGACTTCTCAACTAACTTTTCCCCGGAAAGCTTTAATTATCGGTCGTTCGATCGCATTGTAAACAATACAACCAAATCCAATACTCAGACCGACAATTACCAACGAAATTGCGATGTATAAAATGTTATCGGAGCGCAAAGATAATAAATTACTTTGATACTTTTGTGCGAACTTTAGATAAAGTCTCGTAATATTGTTTAAAATAAACCCATGCGTCAAATAAATTGAGTATGAGGCATTGCCCAGATAAATTAAGAAGGGAGGAACTTTCAGGGGTGTAGATTTTTCGATAATTACCGATCCGACGATGAGCAATGCAAATGGAATCCCGTAAATTAAGGTAGCGACATCTGATGATATCGCAGTTTCATTGTACTTGGTATTAAAAATCGCTACTGTCAACATGCTTAAAGCAACACCGACTAAAAACTTACCATTGAGTGCGGGAGATTTTGATACTATATATGCAGCAAGACAACCAAAAATGAATTCTAAATTCCGCATATTAAAGACAAAGCTTAGTAAAAAAACTCGCTCTGTCGGCAATAAATCAGCAGCATTCGCTAATAAGCCAACGATCCAAATTCCGCCAACTAACTTAGAAATATCCGACTTTAGTAAAATTAGTAATCCAAATAATATATAAAAGAAAATTTCATAAGTAAGCGTCCAACTCACTCCGATAAAATTAGTTAAGTTAGTCCCTGGCTGAGGTACCAGTAGGAAAATCTGAATAAATCTCACGAAACTAGTTTTAAAAATCTCACTATTACTATCTCCAAATAAAGATAATAATATCTTTGCGAATAAGACCAGCCAATATAAAGGGTAAATCCGCAAACACCTTTTAGTAATAAAAGTTCTGAACTGACTGGGACGACCGAGATCGGCTTGATGGATATAAAAAATAATAAATCCACTCAACACAAAGAAAAAATCAACACCAACCCAACCGAAATGAAATATTTTTAGCGAGCCATCTTGCTGTAACTCCCGATCGAGAATAATATTTGCATGGTGCAACACGACCAATACCGATGCTATCCCTCTGTATAACTGTAATGAATTGAGTTGTTGTTTCATGTATACTTACAAACTGTGTCAAATCTAGATTCGATCTAAATGGTAAATTGCCGATCTTTTTACATTCAAATTATGTCAAACTGTTTACATCATAAAGTAGCGATCTCGATCGCTACAATATAGCTATCATATGAAAAATTTTAATAATAAAAGAAAACCGACGCTCGACGTGCTCATGCTGGGTACTGGGTTCGATATTCAAGGTGGCATCACTTCCGTTCAAAAACTGATTATCGACGCTCACGCACGCAAACAAATCGGGTTTAGTAATGGCGATTCGCGTCAACTAAGAATCCATCACGTCCCGACGATCGTTCGAGGTTCTGCAATGCAGAATATCATTGTATATGTCAAATCAATTCAGCATTTATGCTGGAAAATATTACGTCAAGAAGTAGATATCATCCATATTCATTTTGCCGAGCGAGGTAGTACGCTGCGGAAATCAATTCTCATTGCGATCGGCATCCTGTTTCGGAAATCGATCGTGCTGCACGCACATGGAGCCACCTACCAAGAATTCTACGAGAAATTGCCGAAATTTCTCCAGCAAACCATCGCTTTCCTGTTCGGGCATTGTAGCAAAACGATCGTCCTCTCCCATAGTTGGCGAGATTACTACATTAACAAACTGCACTTAAATCCCGATCGAGTTGCCGTTTTGTACAATCCCGTCAGCGTGCCCCCAGCCGTTCCCAATCGATCGGGACGCGATCTCTTAAAATTTGTCTTTCTAGGTCGGATTGGCAAGCGAGGCGGCCCGATGGACTTAGCAAAATCGCTGATCTCCTTCCCCAAGCAAGACAAAGGTGCTTTCGATCTGATCGAAGCATTTGCCCAGCTACCAGCCGCCGATCTCCAACGCGTCGAATTGATTTTAGCGGGTAATGGCGATCTCGAATCCGCCCATCGGTTAATTGCTAAATTAAATTTGACAGATAAAGTCTCGATTCTCGAATGGCTCGATCCAATTCAACGCGACGAATTGCTAGCGACAGCCGATGCGTTTATTCTGCCTTCCTATAACGAAGGTTTGCCCATGTCGATGCTCGAAGCGATGGCGTGGGGTTTACCCACGATCGTCACTCCAGTTGGTGGCATTCCCGAAGTCGTCCGTCACAACCGCAATGGGTTATTAGTCGAGCCAGGAAACCTGCCGCAATTAATTCAAGCAATGCAACAGCTCATTGGCGATGAGGCGTTGAGACTCTCCCTCGGACGGAGCGCGCGCCATAGCGTCGAACATCTAGATATCGACAATTACATCAATTCACTGTCCCACCTCTATGCGACGGTGGCTACCAAAACTCAAGATCTCGATCGACCCATGCATTCCAACGAAATCGTCTAACGCATAACCCCCATGAAACTACCAATTGAGGACATACCACCATTAGCACATCGCCGCATTATTGGAATGCGGGTAGATGCCACCAGCTATGAAGATGCGACAGATCGGATTATCACCTGGTCGCACCAAGGAGTGGGTAGATATGTCTGTGCGGCTAACGTCCACATGGCAATGGAAACCCACGACAGCCCCGAATTTGCCCGTATAGTCGATCGCGCTGAATTAGTCACCCCAGATGGAATGCCCCTAGTTTGGGGCTTGCGCGCCCTGGGGATCGATACCGCGACGCGAGTTTGCGGCCCAGCTCTAACTTTAAGTGTCTGTCAAGCCGCCGCCCAAATGCACGTCCCGATCGCCCTGTACGGCGGTACGCCAGCAAGTCTGGTCGCTTTTACCGATTTTTTAGTCAATAAGTTTCCAGGCATCGAAATTGCTTGCCAAATTTCACCACCCTTTCGCGAACTCACCCCCGCCGAAGATCTCGCCTACACCGAGCAACTCGTGGCATCGGGAGCGCGAATTTTATTCGTCGGGATCGGTTGTCCGCGTCAAGAAATTTGGATGGCGAAACATCAAGATCGAATCCCGGCGGTCATGCTCGGTGTCGGCGCGGCATTTAATTTTTATTCCGGGCGCGTCAAACAAGCTCCCGTCTGGATGCAGCGAGTCGGTTTGGAGTGGTTCTTTAGATTGCTAATGGAACCGCGCCGCTTGTGGAAGCGATATTTCAAACAGAATCCCCGCTTTATATTCTTATTCTTGCAGCAATTACTTAGTGCTAAGTAGGTTTTAGGTTTTAGGTTAGATGGTGTTTTTTGCAACAGCGCAAGCAATACCCGTGTGAAATATATTCACTATCCACTACTCACTATCCATGACCTAATTTATTACCGAAAATAGGATAGATCTAGCTAGTCCGCGATCGCTTAACGAAAATATGGTGAAAATTTCTCTGCGCCGTTTGTACTCTCGGCGACACATCCTCAATTTAGGGACGAGCGCGATAACTGCGCTGACAGTTGTGTCATTAGGTCAATTACCCGCATTAAGCTGGCTGATTTATCCATTTAAAGATCTGCAAACTGCCAAAGGTAGCAATCGTCGGTTTAGCGTGACAGGCAAACAATCGCTCCGACAAAGAGCGCGTGCTAAGGGCTTAATTTATGGTGCCCTGCCGCATGTCGATAGCCCTGTCTTCGATCCCAATCCGATGATGAAGTCGGTTTTCGCTCGCGAATTCGGTCTAATGGTAACTGGATTTTATTGGGATGTCGTGCAGCCGAGTCCTAACAGATTTAACTTTACAGAAATCGACTATTTTGCTAAGTTTGCTGCGGCAAATAATATGTTGATGCGGGGACATCCTTTAGTCTGGAGTAATTCCTTACCAGCATGGCTTAAAGATACCCTCAATCGCCAAAATGTCAAGCAAATTTTGACCAGTCACATTGAAACTGTGGTGAAGCGTTATGCGGGCAAAATGCATTCTTGGGATGTCGTTAATGAAGCGATCGATATCGGCCCGCGTCCCGATAATTTAACCAAAAATATTTGGGTCGATTTATTAGGGCCAGATTATATTAAATTGGCTTTTGAAATTACCGCTCGTGCCGATCCGAAAGCATTACTAGTTTATAACGAGACTAACCTCGAACATAAAGAATCTCAACAGGTTGCCGTCCTCAAACTCCTTACGCAACTCAAAGCTCAAGGTACGCCCATTCATGCATTGGGGATTCAATCACACTTGAGCGGCGATCTCGATTACAAAAATATTCCTAAATTCCGGAAATTTCTGCGGAATGTTGCCAAGTTAGGTTTGAAAATTATGATTACCGAATTAGACGTAATCGATCGCGATTTACCGACAGATCCCGAATTACGCGATCGATTAATTGCAGGCGTATACGAAGATTATCTCACCACAGTATTAGCCGAGCCAGCCGTCATTGCCATCATTAATTGGGGCTTTACCGATCGCCATACCTGGATTCCTGGCTACGCGCCCCGTAAGGACGGTAGCGATGTCCGTCCGTTGCCATTCGATCGAGATTTAAGACCTAAATTAGCCTGGAATGCGATCGCTCGTGCGATCGATCGATCTCCCCGCCGCTAATCGCCAAAATACTTAATTATTAGATCTCAGTCCCGATCCCCTATTATTTAAGTAGGTATTTTAGCGGATTCGCCTTGTGAATTGTTTGTTATAATAGCAGATTATATAGAAGTTTTTATGGATTCCAAAGAAGCGATCGACTTAAATTTAAGTCAATATTTATTAGCAGTAAAACGTCATTGGCTACCTGCGGTTAGTATCTTTGCTTTTACATTTGGCTTGAGTATTTTTGCCGCTCAATTCTTGAAACCATCTTATCAAGCAGAAGGCAGATTATTATTCAAAAATTCTACCTTTAAATTAGTCGGTTCGACGCTGACATCTGGTGCTAGTGAAGGAGAATCGGGCGATTTAAGACCGTTGGTAGCCACGCAAAACCCGATCGTGACCCAAATGGAAGTAATTTCATCCAGACCCTTAATTCAGAAGACAATCGATCGACTCAAGCTCACCAGCAATGGCAGTCAGCCATTAGATCCTGCCGCTCTCCAAGCTGGTTTGACTGCTAAAATTGTCGGTGGCTCGGATATCGTACAAATTAATTATAAAAATCGCAATCCTAAAGAAGCCGCTCAGATTGTCAATACATTAATGGCTGTTTATTTAGAAAACGATATCGACACCAGTCGCTCCGAAGCCGAAGCGGCGCGTAAATTTATGGATCGGCAACTACCCCAAACTCAAGTTGCCGTTACTAATGCCGAAATAGCATTACGTAAATTCAAACAGAAACATAATATCGTCGATTTAGTTGAAGAATCCAGATCGGCGGTGGAAACTATCGGTGAATTAGAAACTAATATCAATAATACTCAGGCACAACTAGCAGAATCTAACGCTCAAAGAGCGGAACTCCGAGCCAAAGTTAATTTAGATTCACAAGCAGCTATGTCGATTAGTGCCGTCAGTCAATCTACCGCAGTACAAGGAATTCTAACGCAGCTCCAAGATGTAGAGCGACAGTTGGCAACAGAAAGCAGCCGATTTTCTAATGACAACCCCATTATTATTAGTCTCAAAGAAAAGCAAGCTAAGTTAAAAACGCTGCTTGCTAGGCAAATTCAGACCACTGTAGGCGATCGATCGCCAGTGCCACAGGGGGTATTACAAATTAGCGGACTCAAACAAAACCTGATTAGCGACTTATTAAAAGCTGAAGTTCAGCAAACTGGACTCGTCAAAAAACTCTCATCGTTGCAAAATTCTCGCATCGCATATCAAAAACGAGTCAGTGAGATTCCACAATTAGTTCAAAGCCAAAGACAACTAGAACGGCAGGTAGAAGTATCGCAATCGACCTATCAAAATTTATTAAAAAAAGTTCAAGAATTACAGTTAGCTAAAAATAAAAATATCTCTAATGCCCGCATTATTGCTAGCGCGATCGCGCCTGACAAACCAGATGCAGGGATGAAGCCAGTTGTCGGCAGTTTGGGGCTACTGTTGGGCGGATTGTTAGGTACTAGTGCGATCGCTTATTTAGAACTCCGCGATCGATCTCTCAAAACTATTAAAGAAGTAGAACGGGCATTTGGCTATACATTACTAGGGATAATTCCGGCAAGTAGTAAACACCAAAAACGCAGCTTAGATCGCCATCCGATCGCCACAACGCTCGAAGTTGCCGTTAGGGATACCCCCCAATCATTAACGAGCGAAATGTCGCGGACGATTCAAGCCAATCTGAGATTTATTAATGCCGATCGATCGCTAACCACGCTGACAATTACTAGTGCAGTAGCTAACGAAGGTAAATCGAAAGTAGCGGCTAATTTAGCTGCGGCGATCGCAGGTTTGGGACAAAGAGTATTATTAATCGATGCCGATTTGCGCGTGCCATCTCAACATAAGTTCTGGAAACTACCGCTTAAAAAAGGCTTGAGCGAACTAGTCAGCGGTAAATCTAAATTTAAGTTTCAACAAGCTGCATGGACGGTAATGGAAAATCTCGATGTCATTACCGCCGGATCCAAACCTGCAAATTCGCTCTCTTGCCTGGAATCTCCCCAAATGAAGCGACTGATTCAAGAGGCTTCGGCTTTATATGACTTCGTAATTATCGATACGCCACCAGTACTAGTCGCCCCCGACGCACTAACTGTAGGACAAATTAGCGATGGCATGTTAGTAGTCGCACGCCCTGGGGTTATCGATGCCAATAGTGCCAGCGTCGCACGCGAAAAGATCGTCATGTCTCGGTGTGAGGTGTTGGGCATCATTGTCAATGGCACGATCCAAAAATATGAAAGCGAAGATCCTTTCGCCTCGACGCGCGAATACTTTAGCGACGAGCCAGAGACAGAAGCACCCTGGATCGATTACATGACCCAATTAGGCGAAACGATCGCCGATCGATCGCGACAAGATAGCAAATTTACCGATTCATTTTTATCGACAACCATGTTGGGCAGTGCGGACGATTCCAAACCTTAAACATATATAGAATATCATCTAGAGAGTTTGAGGTGTGTGTTGTCGATTAAAGGATTGGGTTATTTCCTTCGCCAGTGAGATGGCGCATGATGGTAGCGAATTTGAGGTTCATCTCTTCATACTGTCGATCGATCTTGGCTTCTAGAGCATCGAACCGTGTATCGATCTGGGCTTCTAGTGCATCCATCTCGTCGTAGACTCGGTTAAATGAGTCATTAAGTTCGCTTGCTGGCATTTGGGTGTCTTCAAGGCGGCGTACTCTGCGATCTAGTCGTCTAAGTGCCCGATTGGTATCGTTGTCGTCTGGTTCTCTAGCTTGAGTCATGATGTCTATAAGTCTATAGACGATTATACAGAGGGTTCTATATGTTCGCTGTGCTGTGGCTTCTCGACTATCCAGTCATCTGGGAGGTCTAATTTTGACAGCTATTGCGATCGTAATGCAAACTTTTGAAATTATGTCAACGATCGCGATCGCTATTAATTTGGTATTTTTAGGTTGTAAACGATCGGACTTACAAAGATAGCGAATTTTAATAAACTTTGATGATGCCGATCGCACATTAACTTGAGAGAATTAGCCGATCTCAAGCCTAGTTTTATCGATTATAATTACCAAATGCCCGTTACCGATCGAATTCACGGTGTAAATTTTTACTGAACATCGCTAACAATATTCTCGCAATCGATCGAACTGTGGCTGATGCATATTTCTGGAAGAATAGAGCTAGAGATCGGATACTTAGTTGCGATTGTTACTAGTCAATAGGTATTGATAAATGAATTTAAAACAAGGTCAATTTTATGCTAAAACCGAGCGGGTTAGAGATTTAGAGCTACCTAAGATTGCGATCTTTTTACTATTTGCCGCGATCGTGTGGATGGCAAATTTTTGGCACTCTGCTAGTTTTGGTTTGTACGAAGATGATTGGGTTAGGATTCCCACGATCGTCGGCTTGAGCTGGGGAGAGTTAATTCACAAAGTTATTTTCGATACGGGTTTTCAAGGTCGGCCATTTCATGATGGTTTGATTTATTTATTTTCGTATGTAGGTCTAAAGCTAGGCGGGCTAAAGTATGCATATGCGATCGGGTTTGCGATTGTAACCATCAATGCTTACTTATTTTATCTATTATTAAATAAAGTCTATGACAACCGAGTCTTTGCGCTAACGGGAGCGATCTCGTTTTGTCTATTTCCGGCTGACTCGACTAGAGATTATCTAACTCACTCTCTAGGGGTTCAACCTTCAATCTGTTTCCTGTTGACGGCTTTTCATTGCTACATTGCTGGTAGAAAAAAACTATCGTATTTAGTCGTCTTTTTATGCTTGATTGCCTACGAGCCGATCTTTACCGTTTTTCTCATCGCGCCCTTATTTGCTAAAAAATGGGATGCAAAATTACCAAAAGATTTACTAAAGCACGGTTTAATTCTAGTCAGCGTCATTATCTGCGCGGGAATCCTCCGCAAGCTAGCCAGCGAAAATCAAATTTCTAACTTTAGTCCCCAGTCGATCGCGCTATTATTTATTAATCCGATCGTCGGCCCGATGACTAGTTTGGCAATGCTAATCTATCGACCGATCGAAACATTGTTCCAATTTAATGGCGAACTCTGGCTATTCTGCGTGCCATCTTTCCTCGTTTTGAGCTATCTCCTGACTTCTATAAAACTCAATCCCTTAGATAAAACATTTAGCCTCCGTACCTTAATTAAAGCTAAAAGATTTGCCAAAATTCCCGATTTTTTCAAACCCTATGCCAAGCCGCTAATTACTGGCTCGATCGCGTTAGTGTTAGCTTATCCCCTTGCCATGACTACTTTTGGATTTGCTATTAATGGTCGCACGGCACGAGTTCATGCAGCGGCGGTAATTGGCACTTCAATCTTAGCAGCTTGTATCTGCTCGGCGATTTTATTAACAGCCAGTAAATACGATAAAAAGCGATTGGCAGTATTCGGACTAGCCGGATTTTTTACTCTTTTAGTCGGATTTGGAGTCAGAGTTCAGCAAGACTACCAATTAATGTGGCAACATCAACGCGGCTTTTGGACAGATGTCGTTCGGCTGTGTCCCGATTTAACCGATGGGACGACAATTTTAGTCGAACCTAGTGGCTTAATCGATACCAGACAACCGATTCCCTTCCGCGAATCGAGAGGAGTTTCCAATCCCAAACAAATTAAAGGACTCGAATGGGAACTCCCCCATGTTTTGGCACATATTTACAAATTCCCCACGACATGGAAATCAGTTCCTCAAGCTTACCGACTACAATCAAATTGGCAAGAGCAAATCGTATCGAAGCAGAACTTATTTCATATTAGTGCTGCCGTACCTTGGATAAGCGAAGAAGAAACCAAACGGGAAGTCGAGAGTAATAATGTCATTTTATTAGAAACCAAAAATGGCAAACTAACTCGGCGAACAGAGCCGCTAGTATTTGGGGAACGTCAGTTTAAGCTCAAACAACTATCGCCGACAACCTCACCCGCACTCGAACAAAAATACTTTTACAACTATCTAATTCAAAGTCCTGACGAAAAGCCAATTGATTACTTAATCAGTTCGACAGCTACCAAGTAATA
Source organism: Chamaesiphon sp. VAR_48_metabat_403 (assembly GCF_031422475.1). Lineage (NCBI taxonomy): Bacteria > Bacillati > Cyanobacteriota > Cyanophyceae > Gomontiellales > Chamaesiphonaceae > Chamaesiphon > Chamaesiphon sp. VAR_48_metabat_403. The sequence goes on along the minus strand of NZ_JANPLS010000212.1, from coordinate 9,494 downwards.
AATAAAGTGCCCCTACCAGCCTAAAATTTCTCATGAGCGATCGTACCACCAATTTGTTGTTACCCAATCCTTCCGGCTCGTTAGCCATTCCCGAACGACCGTCAGGAGCTGCTGCAAATCTCCAACCCGTTAAGTTCTCGCTGATAATTCCTACCTTTAATGAAAGTCAAAACATTGAAGACATCGTGAGTATTTTGAGTAAAATACTCGATCGCACCATTCCCCAAGAGTACGAACTAATTGTCGTCGATGACGATAGTCCAGATCGCACTTGGGAATTAGCGAGTGCATTAATCCCTCAGTACCCTCAATTACGCGTTATCCGCCGCGAAACAGAGCGCGGACTATCAACAGCAGTAATTCGTGGTTGGCAAGCCGCACAAGGCGAAATTCTGGGGGTAATCGATGCCGATCTCCAACACCCGCCCGAAATTTTAATTCAACTGTGGCGGGAGATGGAAAAAGGAGCCGAATTAGCAGTTGCTAGTCGCAACGTCGAAGGCGGCGGTGTCAGCGAATGGAGTATGGCGCGGCGATTTCTCTCGCGCGGCGCGCAAATATTAGGCTTGGTAATTTTACCAGAAGTCATCGGTCGCTTGTCCGATCCAATGAGCGGTTATTTTATGGTACGGCGGAGTGCGATCGCCGATAAACCACTCAGTCCCGTCGGTTACAAAATTTTAATCGAAGTAGCCGCCAGAGGACGAATTCGCTGGATTTCTGAAACTGGATATGTGTTTAGAGAGCGGGTGGCGGGTGCGAGTAAAGTTACCTGGAAACAGTATATCGAGTACATTCAACATTTAGTTAAACTGCGCTTCTCATTATGGCCAGTTACGCGCTTTCTCCGCTTTGGAGTAGTAGGGTTTAGCGGCGTTTTCGTCGATATGGGCATATTTTATCTGTTAAGAACGGTATTGGGTCTAGCGTTAACTCGCAGTGCAATTTTCTCTTCGGAAATAGCGATTATTAATAACTTCTTGTGGAATGATTTGTGGACTTTTGGCGATATTTCCAGCAAACAACAGGGCAATCGCAAACGGTTGCGAAGATTTCTAAAATTTAATTTAGTCTGTATGGCTGGATTGATTTTGAATGTCTTAATTGTCAATTTCTTGTTTAATATCGTCCATGTTAATGAATACCTCGCCAAATTAATCGCGATCGCGATGATTACTTTTCTCAATTTTTGGTTGAATGTGAAGCTCAGTTGGCGAGTTACCGATACCGATAAAGAATAGACTTCCTGTGAAAATCAGGGGATAAGGGATAGGTATGTTTGGCATAAAAATACCCAGCGGATCGTTGGGTAAATTTTATCGATGGGAGGATAATTTCATTGTGACTGGAGCAACCTCAGTGAGTCAAGGACTAGTATTTTTAATTTTGTTAGGTGCGGCTGTCTTAGAAGCTGGGGGCGATGCGTTGGTGCGAAAAGGGTTGCAGAGTCGCGGGCTGGTACATCAAGTTGAATTTATTTTACTCGGTGGTTTGACGTTATTAGGCTATGGGATTGTGGTGAACTTACCTGCGTGGGATTTTGGTAAGTTATTGGGGATTTACGTCAGTCTGTTTTTTCTGGTGGCTCAATTAATTAATTATTTTGGATTCGGTCAAATACCTAGCATTTCGATCTGGGTCGGAGGTGCTTTAATTGTCACAGGTGGTTTGGTAATTACATTCTGGAGCGTTTGAGTTTGTAGGGGCAGGTTTATGTCGGCATTAATATAAATTGATGCTAGCGATTCTGGTGCATGAATACGACCGCTAAACTAGATGTAAGTGGCTGGGGTTGAATCGTTGGCGAATTTGCCCGATTATGAATACAGCCACTCGCGATCGCCAAGTTTTTATGTCCACTTGTCCTTACACAGTAGTTCTAATCGTCCCCACTGGGATCGGTGCGGCAATGGGAGGCTATGCTGGGGACGCTTTACCCATCGCCAAAGCAGTTGCAGCTAGTTGCGATCGGTTAATTACCCATCCGAATGTGATGAATGGGGCGCAATTGTACTGGAGTATACCCAATGCGTTGTATGTTGAGGGTTACGCGCTCGACAAATTTGCCACAGGTAGTTGGGGTTTACAACCCGCGCGGCGCAATCGAATCGGGATTGTATTCGATCGCGCGATTCCCGAAGATCTCCGCATCCGACATCTCCAAGCCGCAGATGCCGCTAGAGCGACGCTAGGATTGGATTTAACCGATTATGTCGTTACAGATTGTCCGTTAGGGGTAGAACTGCGTACGGCGTCTTCTGGAGCCTCCTGGGGTACGATCGAACGACCGGATAGTCTGTTGCGTGCAGTGGATAAATCGCTGACTCAAACTGGAGCGAATGCGATCGCTGTAATTGCCCGTTTTCCCGACGATCCGGGGGCGACAATTTTGCACGATTATCGACATGGTACGGGTGTAGATCCCTTAGCTGGAGCCGAAGCCGTCATCAGCCATCTCGTCGTGCGGACGTTTAAAGTGCCTTGCGCGCACGCTCCCGCACTCTCGCCACTCCCGATCGATCCAGACATTTCTCCCCGATCGGCAGCGGAAGAATTAGGTTATACTTTTTTGCCCTGTGTATTAGTCGGATTGAGCCGCGCGCCGCAGTTTTTGGTGACGGGGGGACGGGGAGACGAGGGGACTGGGGGACGGGGGGGGATCTGGAATGATGAAGTTGATGCTGTGATTATTCCTGAATCTGCCTGTGGTGGGAGTGGCTTAATTAGCTTTGCCAAATCGACGCATACTAAAATTATCACCGTAGCTGAAAATCAGACGCGGATGTCAGTATTACCAAAAACGCTCGGTATTCAATCGATTGCGGTAAAATCGTACTTAGAGGCGATCGGTGTCATTACCGTCGATCGTGCCGGGATGAGTCTCGATAGTTTCTATCCCCAGATCGATCGACTCAAAGAATGTCAATAAGAGGTCTACATCTAATTTACAACTCTATCCCACTATTCCCTATTCCCTATTCCCTATTCCCTATCCCCTATCCCCTAAGCAATGAGTAACTCCCAGAATCCAGATATCGAACCCCTGTCGCGAATCCAGATTCTGATTGCGATGGCGGTGACTGCCATAATTTTATTTGGAGTAGCTCGGCTGTGGCTGTATTTAGGCGATTTTCAGTTGCGTCCGCTGTCATTAACGCTAACAGATTTGGGATTCGGGATTGCGTTAGGATTGGGATTGACCGGATTGAGTACGATCGTTTATGCCGCGTGGGGTACTTATCGCGAAAGTGCGGATTTTTATCTATCTTTGGTGTTAAAACCCTTAGCGATGCCCGATGTCATCTGGCTGGGAATTTTACCTGGCTTGAGTGAAGAGTTATTATTTCGGGGCGTAATGTTACCCGCGATCGGCTTAGATCCGATCGGGATTGTGTTATCTTCGCTTTGTTTTGGCGTATTACACATGACTAACGCCCAACAATGGCCGTATGCAGTCTGGGCAACGCTTGTCGGTCTATTACTCGGCTTTACAATGGTCGAAACGGGCAATTTATTTATCCCGATCGTGGCTCACGTTACTAATAATTTTATCGCAGGTTTGACCTGGAAATTAGGGCAGTTGAAAGTTAAAAGTTGAAAGCGTAATAAAGAACAATTCACTAGCCACTATTCACGACAATAGCTTTATCGGTGTCCGCCGACACCTAAATAGGTTTCTATTACCTTAGGATCTTTGAGTAAATCGGCACCGATCCCTTCATGCTTGACAACGCCAGTATCTAAAACATAACCCCGATCGGACATCGCTAGGGCTTTTTTAGCATTTTGCTCGACTAGCACTATCGCCGTACCATTTTCATTAATCGCCCGAATTTGCTTGAGTACATCGGTAACCAACGCGGGAGAGAGTGCGGCGGATGGCTCGTCGAGTACTAATAATTCAGGATCGAGCATTAACGCCTTACCCATCGCCAACATTTGACGTTCGCCACCAGATAGCGTCCCCGCACGCTGCTTGCGCCGCTCGGCGAGGCGGGGAAACATCGTAAATATTTTCTGTTTGAGCTGCTGAAGATCGCCAGAACGAATGAAACCACCCATTTCTAGATTTTCTTCGATCGTCAGTGACTTAAATACATTCGAGATTTGCGGAACGTAACACATCCCTCTTTGCACGATTCGATCGGATTTTAACCCACCAATCTCTTCGCCTTTAAATGTAATCGTGCCGCTATTGGGTGTCAGTAGCCCAAAAATTGTTTTCGCCAGTGTCGATTTTCCCGCACCATTCCCGCCAATTACGGCTACCAGTTCGCCCGGTTGAACGACAAAGTTAATCCCATTGAGAATATCCGAGCCGGGAATATAGCCAGCACGGACATCCTGAACGACTAATAGGGGGGCATTTGTGAGCATTTGTGGGGTCGATCGATAGTGGTTACTCAATTTTAGTGGAAAGAGTCTCTTCAGATGGTAAATTTACAGACTTTTGGCGATCGAGTCAATTGTGTTCGCCTCTTGCAGGGACAACATCCCTAGTGAAGCAGGGGAAAGAGGAAAGGGGAAAGATGCGATCGTGTTAATAAATAGAGTAATCTCTAGATCCGGTTATTTGCGCCCACCTAGAGGCTAACAGCCGCGCGTAATCTGGTGGGAATAAACCGTAAGCCCCAATTGAATATCCATCATTAATTTCAATTAATAAAGTTTCGCCCTTATCCGTCACGCCAAAATCGGCGGCATATCCCGCTGGAGCGGAAGTATAAGCCGCGATCGCATTTTCGATAATTTCCGAGTCGAAATGTATTCGCCAATCGCCAGCATAAGATTTCACGCCGAGGATTTCGCCATAACGCACGAAACATCGCCATTCTGCTAATAATTTAACTGGTTCCGAACACCAAATTTCGGTATCTTCAAATTCATCGCCGCAACTAATTAAATCTTTGATACTGCTAAGAAGTCTACCTTTGAATTTTTTTGGTGAGGTTACTGGTTTGATAAAAATGTTCCATAGTTCTGGATGTTTGGCAATATAATTAATCTGCGATCGCCAGACCTTGCGCCCTAAAAATTCTGATAACTCATCTGGATAATTAACTGCATCTGGCAAGGTAATTTTCAGCTTTAATAATGCCGTATGTACGGTTTCAATAAATCCGACGACTACATCTTCCGGCGTTAGATCTCGTAACAGGGGATTATCTGACTGTCTGAATGGTAAAATCTCCCATCCCATCTGTCGAAAGCCATCATAGGCGATCGCGCAATTAGTATTAGCAAATTCACCATATTTATCTTTGAGAATATAGACTTTCATATTTCTGGCTAATAAATAGAGTAATCTCTAGATCCAGTGATTTGCGCCCATCTAGATGCTAATAACCGCGCGTAATCTGGGGCAAATAAACCATAAGCCCCGATCGCATAACCGTCGTTGACTTCGATTAATAAAGTTTCGCCTTTATCCGTTACTCCAAAATCGGCTGCATATCCAGCCGGAGCAGAAGTATAAGCCGCGATCGCATTTTCGATAATTTGCGAGTCAAAATGTAGCCGCCAATCGCCATAGTAAGATTTCACGCCAAGAATTTCACCATAACGAACGAAACATCGCCATTCGGCTAAAAACTTAACTGGTTCCGAACACCAGATTTCGGTATCTTCAAATTCATCGCCGCAACTAATTAAATCTTTAGCACTCGTTAATAAGCGTCCGGTAAATTTCTTGGCAAGAGTGGTCGGTTTAATAAAAATATTCCACAGCTCTGGATGTTTGGCAATATAGTTAATTCGCGATCGCCAAATCTTCCGTCCTAAAAAACTAGTCAATTCATCGGGATAATTAATTTCTGGCGGCGATTCAATGCCTAAATGTAATAGTGCGGCATTTGCATCTTCAATAAATCCTACTACCACATCTGCTGGTGTTAAATCTCGCAAGCACGGACGATCGAGCCGACTGAAAGGCACGATTTCCCAACCCATTTTCCGAAAGCCATCATCAGCGGCAGCACAATTGACGCTAGCAAAATCGCCATTTTTGTTTTTGAGAATGTAGACTTTCATATTGTGAAAATAAATCTATATTTTAAGTCTGCTCCAAGTTAATTCATTATCTCGATCGCAGTGCCAGCGCAATAAATTCGCCGATTGTCCCAGATAATTATCAGATAAGCCAATTGCTCGACGGGGTGCGGTAGTGGCTAGATCGATCGCATTATCTACATCGCAAATATCCCATTTCACCAAATTTTGCACGCCGACTAACAGCGATCGAGTCGTCCCCGACAGCGTACCATCTGGTAATCTTGCCGTACCATCGATAACTTCAATTTCGCGATCGTCCCAGGGATATTTACCATCGGGTAATCCTAACGGCGACAAAGCGTCGCTGACTAGAAATAAACCTTCGCCATATCTCCCCGCACGCATCAGAATTTTTAACATCGCTGGATGAACGTGCTGTCCGTCGGCAATAAACCCACACTGGACGTGCGATTGAGTCAGTGCTGCTCCCAATAGTCCCGGTTCGCGGTGGTGCAATCCTGGCATCGCATTAAAAGCATGAGTCACCATCGACGCGCCGCCAATAAATGCCTGCTCTGCCTGCTCGAAATTCGCCTGTGAGTGCCCTAAGCTGACAATAATGCCCAAAGACCTCAGATAAACGATAACTTCGCCTGTCGGGTCTAATTCTGGGGCGAGGGTAATTACTTTAATCGTCTCAGCATATTTACTGACAATACTTGTAACAAATTTTAAATCAAGATTCAGTAAATATGCTGAAGAATGGGCACCGCGTTTTTGAGGATTGAGAAATGGCCCTTCAAGGTGAACTCCCAACACGCGAGCGTTACTGGCAGGCTGATGCGCCATGAATTGGGCGAAGACAGCTAACGATCGATGGATATTCTCGATCGAGGTCGTGACGATCGTCGGTAAAAATCCGTCTATGCCTTGCTCCCAGAGGAAATCGCAGATCTGGGTTAGTTTGTCGAAATCGCTCATTTGCACGTCAGGGAATGCCAGTCCCAAGGCTCCATTAATCTGGAGATCTACTCCACCTAACGAAATCCAATCGCCGCAGATGTCTAGGCTCGGTAAATCCGCTGCCAGTAACCGTTGACATCTGGTCTGCCGGAGGCAATCGGCAATCGCGCTAATCTTGCCATTCCGAATCTCGATCTCCCAGATGCCAGGGAGTTTGGGAATGCGCGCGTTGGTAATTTGACAATCTTTCATAGTGGTAGCTGCTGGACGATGGGATCTGTCGATCGTTAATATACCAATTTGGATCTAGTCTTTGAATTTTTCATCGCGATTGCCCTCATCGATGCCATATGATGCTCGTAGCTTAAAGTTACAAATTGCCCCCTTTTGCCCTCTTTAACTTATGACATTTCCCCTGATTGGCATCATTATGGGCAGCGATTCCGACTTACCGACAATGAAAGCCGCGATCGAAATCTGCGAACAATTTGAGATTCCCCATGAAGTCGCGATCGTCTCCGCACATCGCACCCCCGAACGGATGGTAGAATACGCCCAAACCGCCCACCAACGCGGCTTAAAAGTAATTATTGCAGGTGCGGGTGGCGCGGCTCATTTACCCGGCATGGTGGCCTCTTTAACCCCATTACCCGTTATCGGTGTACCCGTTCAGACCAAGACCTTGCAAGGCGTAGATTCACTCTATTCGATCGTCCAAATGCCCGCAGGTATCCCCGTTGCGACAGTCGCGATCGGTAATGCTACAAATGCCGGACTATTAGCCGTCCAAATCCTGGCAACTCAAGACCCAGAGCTGTTAGCTCAAGTAGTGTCCTATCGACAAAGCCTCAAAGAAATGGTGCTAGATAAACAGGCTAGGTTGGCAGAGATCGGCCATCGCACTTATTTAGGCAAAGAGTAGCGCGATCTGTTGGACTTCTCGATCGAAATGTAAGTAATGATACATTTTTTTTAATCTAGCTTGCGTAGTCTTAGATTTATATAGCTTCAGCTAGCTTATAGCAATGGTTTTCAGGTTTACCTGCGCGACTTTAAATCGCAGTTTTACCTTGAGCTAAATTTTAATCTGAGGATCTCAGGTTGCTACCAAACATAGTTCGCTCGGCGATTGAGAACTTCAACATATATTTACTTACCAACAGGTGCATTCTACCGATTTAATTTCCCCATTCTGCATTTAAATATCTTTACTAGTATCTGTTTTCCGCTCTCAGAGGCATAATTTAATGAAAGTCAGCAAAGGTAGATTTAACGGTCGAGCGTCCCGTCCATTCGGTTCCTCACCCGATTTTGGTTTAGTGAGTAGTAAAATACTCCAGCGATCGATCGCGAATTGTGCGGGTTTATTGACAAAAGTTCGAGATCTGGTGACAAATCCCCAGCAAAAAGTCAATTCGGGATTAGAGCCATTACCAACTCACAGCCGCAGCGGTCGCAGACTCGATAATTGGAGGCGATTGGGTCAAAGATTACAAGAGCCGGAATGGCGGAGGTATGGTTACTTGTTGCTGTTCTCTAAGTTTGTGGCGATTTTGGTGCTAGCTTTTGTGGCAATACCGATCGTCGCACACTTTGTCGGTGCGCCCGTGCTAGCCGCAGACCCGGTCGTCAAGGCTAATGATATTGTCAATCCGATCAATACATTATGGACTCTACTTGCCGCATTTTTAGTATTTGGGATGCAGGCGGGATTTACGATGCTGGAGGCGGGATTCTCTCGCGCTCGTGAAACTGTCAACGTGTTGATGGAATGCATCGTTGATACCTGTCTGTGCGGCATTCTATTTTATGCGGTCGGTTTTGCCTTTATGTTCAGTACTGGCAATGGTTTTATTGGTGGCAATTGGTTTTTCTTGCAAGGTGCGCCAGCAACTTATCAGTCTACAGGTGTTGCCTTCTTAGCTTTCTGGCTATTTCAATTCGCCTTTGCAGATACCTGCTCGACAATTACTTCAGGAGCGATGCTCGGTCGGACGGGATTTGTTGGCGATCTGCTTTACAGTACTGGCGTTTCTGCCTTTATCTATCCGATTATCGGGCATTGGGTCTGGGGGCCAGATGGATTTCTGGTATCGATGGGTAGTGAGAATAACTTCTTACCCTTTGTGGGTACTGGTTTTCGTGATTTTGCTGGGTCGGCGGTGATTCATACCGTTGGCGGTGTAATTGCCCTCACAGGTGCGATCGTGCTGGGGCCTCGCCTCGGTCGGGTATTCAAGCGAGATGGTGGCGGCCCGATGCTGCCTCACGATTTGACGATCGCGGCAATCGGTGGTCTGATTCTATGGTTTGGCTGGTATGGTTTTAACCCTGGCTCTACACTGTCGGCGATGGATTTTCAGGGGACGGCACGAGTCGCCGCCAATACCACCCTTGCTGCTTGTGCTGGTGGACTATCAGCCATGTTCGTTGGTTTTCCCAAGACCAAGAAATGGGATCTTAGCTACACGGTGAATGGATTTTTGGCTGGATTGGTGTCAATTACTTGTCCCTGTTATTGGGTAAGTCCATCAGGTTCG
>NZ_JANPLS010000211.1:0-3327 GCF_031422475.1 Chamaesiphon sp. VAR_48_metabat_403 | reverse complement strand
CGCTTGGCGTGGTCACGATTTGTTGTCCGCTATCTTGTCGCACTGTGGGCGGGAAACCCGCCCACAGTGCGCCGCTTTTTGGGCATGTGTCAAACTCGGTTCTAACTCTGTGCTAGTACGAGTTTGACATCAAATCTTTCTCCCTTTGACAAACCTCGGTTTTTCTTAACTTGTCACGAATCAAACCCGACAGTGAAGCGCACCAAGCAGGGGCGGGAGCATGAGCCACTAATTAATAATTTTCATCCGCATAACCAGCATCTTGATAATCGGGTTGATAGCGAGATTGGTATTCCGAATCGGCTTGACGTTGAGATTCTACCTCAGCCATTGCCGCGACGGGATCGTATTTATTCGCATCCTTAATATCGATTTTCCAACCAGTCAATCGGGCTGCCAATCGAACATTCTGCCCTTCTTTACCGATTGCCAAACTCAACTGATCTTCAGGTACTAATACATGTGCTTGACGACCATCGGGATTGACCAATCGCACCTCATTGATGCGGGCGGGACTTAGCGCATTGGAGATATATGTAGACGGGTCGGGCGACCACCGAATTACATCGATTTTCTCGCCTTGCAATTCATTGACCACTACTTGAATCCGCGATCCTCTGGCTCCGATACACGCGCCTACGGGGTCTACGTCGCCTTCTAAGGTGTCTACAGCGATTTTAGTACGGGGGCCGACATGCCGCGATGGCGGGCTGGCTTCGCGCGCCACAGCGACGATTCTGACGAGTTCTTCTTCAATTTCGGGGACTTCGTTGGCAAATAGTTCGACGACTAATCCTGCTGCACCGCGAGAGACGAGCAGTTGGGGGCCGCGTTGCGATCCTTCGCGGACTTTTTTGAGGAAGACTTTAAAGGTACGCCCGATCCGGTAATTATCGTTGGGTAGTTGCTCTTTTTGGGGCAATTCGGCTTCGACATCGGGCTGTCCGATGCTGCTGTTGACTGATAAAATCACCGATTGACGCTCGAATCTAAGGACTTTACCCATCAGAGATGTGCCCTCAAATTGCTCGAACTCTTCTTGAATGATTTTGCGTTGCTGATCTCGCAATTTTTGGGCGAGGACTTGTTTGGCTTGAATTGCTGCCATCCGACCGAAATCTTCGCGTTCGGGGGTGACATCGAGCACGACTGAATCGCCAATTTGAGTGGGCATCATTTCAGCAAGTTCCTCATCGGTCAGTTCTTCGGCAGATTCTTGTTGTAAAATGTTTTTGACTTCACTGAGCGAAATCTCTTTATCTTCATCGGTTACTTCTTCAACGATCGTTTTAGTAGCTACTACTTGAAAAGCTTCTTCATCTAAATTTAAAAAGACATCGAAGTTGTCAAAATGGTCTTCTTCAAACTGCATCTGGTCGAGATGCTGCGATCGCCGATAGCGTTCGTAGCCTTTGAGCAAAGCTTCTCGGAGTGCGGTTTGGACTGCCGAAGTCGGTAAATTACGATCGCGACTAATTTCCTCAATCATACTTCTGAGTTGAGGTAAACTAACGTTGCTATTTTTCGGTTGTTTAGATTTTGGCATATATTTTCGATCGGATGCGGAGTTGATGATTGAATCTGTCGATAACTAATGAAAGTATCGATCGTGACTGTCAGATAATAAAATTAAGTCAATTAACGTTCGAGGTTATCGTCTAGATAAACCTTCCCAACTGCCGTTCTGGGAATTTCGATCGTGCGTCCTTTTTGGCTGAGATAGATGGTGGTATCGTCCCGCCGAATGAGTTGTCCTTGCCATTCGGTTTTGCCATTGACAGGTTCGTTGGCGGTAATTGATACTGCAAAGCCGCCAAAAGCATTAAACTCCCGATCGGTAGTTAGTTCTCGACTAGTACCGGGACTAGAAACTTCTAATGCGTAGGCAAAGGGAATGACCTCCGCCGCATCTAGGGCCGCTTCTAGCGCGCGACTCATGCGTTCGCAATCTTGCAATCCCGTATCAGCAGTAGGATTGCGGATATCTACCCGCAGCGATGGCGGACGTTCGTGAGTGTGAAACATTACGGCAACCACTTCTAGCCCCAATTCCGTGGCGATTGGGGTAGCAAGATCGGTAATTTGGGGAATCAGCGGATGAGCCATACATGTAGCAAGGACTAGAAACTAGTGGCTAATGAGAGTATTGGTTGTAGATTGGTACTGACTAATTTCAATCTCGATTCATGCTCGACGCTTTCGATCGTGCTGATGAGTGATGTCATTGTCCGATCGGGTGAGGAGATGACTGCGATCGGATCGTGCGGATGAGTAGTAGCAAGCAACAAAAAAAGTGGGTTTCGACCCACTCCTGGTAATTTATTATTCCAAGAAGCATAAAGACAAGCTAAATTTTTAGCTTGCCCTCACCCTCTATACTAGCAGAGTTTTCGATCGAGAGTAAGATAGGAATTGAACCACCACACTTTAGAGTACGTGAATTTGGGTTCCGCTCGGCTGAGTCGGAACGGATAGCTTTGCTTGGGAATGTCAATTTTTTATCCATCTCACCACATCCTGACAATATGACTCTAAATCTTTACTTTCTCCGTCACGGACAAACAGCATCCAGTCGCGGTAACTTATTTTGCGGATCGATCGATCCGACGTTAACTACCGATGGCGAAGAAATGGCAAAGTTGTTCGCTGATGCCTATGCGACAACGCCCTGGGAAGCCATTTATTGCAGCCCGAAAGAACGCGCGATTCTGACAGCAGAACCATTGGCTGATGCGCTGAAAATGAAATTAGAACTGCGAGATGGATTGCAGGAGATTAATTATGGTGCCTGGGAAGGTAAAGATGTTGGGGCAGTCGATCGGGAGTATCATGATGACTATCTGCGGTGGCTGGCAGATCCGGGCTGGAATTCGCCCACGGGTGGCGAATCGGCAATGGCAATCGCCGCGCGCGCGTTAGCTGTAGTTGAAGAAATCAGCCAGCAGCACGCCACTGGTAATGTTTTGGTCGTTTCCCATAAAGCAACGATTCGGATCTTGTTGTGCAGCCTGCTGGGTATCGATGCGGGTCGATTTCGCTATCGCTTAGGGATGCCTGTCAGTAGTGTGAGTATCGTCGAATTTAGCAAGCATGGGCCGTTATTAAAGGTACTTGCAGATCGATCGCACTTAACTCAGCGACTGCGCGATTTACCAGGGACGTAGTATTTGGATCGGGGGGACTGGGAGACTGGGAGACTGGGAGACTGGGAGACTGGGAGTGTGGGGAACGAATTTCAGTCCATTTGACCGCTCTAACCCCGAATCAAAGCCATGCTTGGAATGTAGTACCACCCACTCCGATTCTAACTAACCAACCCTTACGCAG
>NZ_JANPLS010000210.1:0-21899 GCF_031422475.1 Chamaesiphon sp. VAR_48_metabat_403 | reverse complement strand
GGAGCAAAGAGGTAACTACTCTTTTCGTTATATCGATACCATCGATATCGATGGTATTTTCCACTCTGGGATTGATTGCAGTTGGCCTAGATTCGATCCCGATCCCGAACAGATTCCCTTCTGATGTATCTGCTAGGAATTTATTATAGTTAAATAACTACGATAGATCGATCGCAAGATCCTATACCGATCGCAGATCGTGTAAAGCTTGAGCTAAATCTGCGGCGGTGGGATAACGATCGCGCGATCGCGTTTGGGTGACTTTATCGATGAGGGCTTGGAGTTGGGGCGTTACGCCAGGGACGGAGGAGACGTTAAAACGGTAGCCTTCTGCGTTCCATTCGATAAAATCGGCGGGATTGCGTCCGGTGAGTAGAAAAATCAAGGTCGGGCCGATCGCGTATAAATCTGACTGGGTGCATGGTTGACCGCTATTTTGTTCTGGTGCCATATAGTCTGGCGCGCCGATTTTCGTGCCGCCGAGGGTGCCGATTTCTTTAACTGCACCAAAATCGAGTAAAAATATTCGCTTATCGATCGTTCGGACGAGGATATTTGCAGGTTTGATATCGCGATGGATTAGCGGTGGCTGTTGTTGGTGGATGTAGCCCAAAATCTCGCATAATTGGATCATCCAGTCGATCGCTTGCTTTAGCGATACTTTACCCCGTTCCATCACATATACGTCCAAATCTTGACCGTGAATCAGTTCCATCGCTAGATATTTACGTCCGTCGGCGATGAAGAAGTCAAAATATTCGGGAATGCCGGGATGGTGCAGACTTTGGAGAATTTTGGCTTCGCGCTCGAATAATTCTTGCGCTTTGGGAATTACCGCCATGTCGGCGTTCATTTCTTTGAGTACCAACATTTTCGCCTTATCCCAAGCCAAATAAGTTGTACCCATCCCCCCTTGTCCGAGGGTTTTGAGGATCTGATACTGATGAATCTGGTAGATGACGTTAATCGGTTCGCCGCAGTGTTTACAAAACAGGGTGTTACTAGGATTATCTAGATGTTGGCACGCCACCGGAATCTCGGCAGCAGTTGGCTCATTTATTACCATGACAACATCTAGTTGAATGGTGAGTAATGCGCCTGCTTTGGGGATTTGAATCCGATCGCCGTTGGTCAATAATAGTTTATCGATCGATAGATCGTTAACTAGGGTACCATTGGCACCCTGATTAGTAATTTCCCAGTAGCCGCCGCCTTGACGCAAGCTTCTAAACGAGATTGTGGCATGAAGCCGCGAAATTGAGGGTCGATCGATTGTAATCTCGTTTCCTGGAGATCGACCGATCCGAATCGGTGCTGGCGGAATAAATTGCCACTGCTGCGAGATTTCCCTCCGGTTTTCGTCCCACAACGAAATTTGAATGTTTTTCATGAAGCCAGCGGCAATTTATCAATTCTCTAATTACTAACCGATCGGGGTGCCAAAAGCAATCGCCAGTTAGCAATATAGGGACGTGCATCGCCATAAATCGGGCTGCGCCGTCCGATGGTGGCGGCTAGCTCGATCGCGGTGGAGATTTTGCCCTGGCGATAAATACCAATAGCACGTTCTAGGGTGCGGCGATCGGCAATTTCTTGTAGTTCGAGGTTCCAGTAACGGACTTGAGATTGAGCGTCTTGATAGAGCGATCTGCCAGGAGTAATCCGATTTGCCATCGTGACAGCTTGGGTAAGATTGCCTTGGTTTGCTAAAGCCATCGCGCTGGCGAGAATCGGGCGATCTTCGATCGTCTGAATTTTCTCGTTCCAGGCGGCGACATAGCCAGTAATTTCTTCACCCAGGGGTCGATCTGGTGTGATGTTTCTAGCTAGGCGTACGGCGGCTTTGAGATTGACGAGAGATTCGCCCTTACTGACCATTTGCTTGGCTTTAGCTAGAATTACCCGATTGTCGATGGTTTCGATCTGGCGACTCCAGTCGGCGATTTCCGACTGGACGGTTTGACCGACTTCACTTTGAGCCGGAACTTGTTTGGCGGTGGCGATCGCTAGTGCTAGTGTACTTGGTTGTTGGAAACTGGCGATCGATCGCGCCCATTGGAGTTGGGTTTCCTGTTTGAGCCGCGATTCCCAGTTCGATCGCTGCGTCCGCGCGAGGGTATAGATCGGGCTAGTTTTAGGAATTTTCTTGACTTGGGCGATCGCATCCATCATCGCCAGCATGTGCTTCTTGCCCGCCCAGACGTGCGCTTGATTGAGCTTGACCCAATCCTGTGCTTCGCCATAAATTGACGTGTCCTGGGGCACTTTTTGAACGAGGGCGATCGCTTCGGTAAAGTTCTGCGCTTTATAAGAATTGACGCTCAAGCTGACTAAATGCTTGCTCCATTTACTCCGCAGAACTTGACCCTCATGGTAAACATAGGTAGACGAGTCGATTTGGTTTGCCAGTTTCATGGCATTGACGATCGGTTCTGGCTCGTTTGGTAAGGGAATTTCGACGACTTTTTCTTTCTTACTGGCGGCTTTAACTGCTGCTGCGATCCGCTTGGCGCGGGTATTATAGTCATCGCTATCTTTATTTTCTAGCGCGTCTTTTGCTTCTTGAAGCTTATCCCACCCATTGCGCTCTTGGGCGAGTTTTGCAGCCATTTTGTCATACTTAAAGCTATTCCAATAAGTACCGCGCATCTTCTGAACCGATTGCAAGATCGCGAACGATTGATTCCAATCGCCGCTTTTCATCGATTGCTCGAATTTAGTGTCGATTTTGGCACTATCGCGATTTTGAATCGTTAATTTACCGATCGACTCCTGAGCCAGATCGTATACCGGACTGGTCGTAGGCACGATTTTTAACGTCGCGATCGCCCGATTTATCTTCCCTTCATTAACTTGCTTGCGGCTGATTCGCATCAAATCTTCCGACCAGCCTTTGAGCATCCGTTGAGATTCGCGGTACAGTGGGTGTCGATCCGTCCACCCTTTGACTAAATCGACGGCACTGCGAAGTTTGGGAACTTCTTTAGTATCGGCACCCACTTGCGCGCAATACAGGCGTTCGCTATCGGTCGAAATTGGTAATGCACCCTGACAATTGGGCGTTGGCGGTACGGCAATTAGCAACAAATAGCTGGTAATGCCAGTACCGCCCACCATTGCTGCCAGTACCGCCCAAAATGCCGACCACGGATCGACTGTTACCGTCGGTATGTTTAGCTTACTAATTGGTGCTATTGCTTCGCTGAACATCTCACCATCGACAAACTTGGTAATTGCCGAAATTGCGGGGTGGCGATTCTCATTCTGAGAGGCTCCGCCAACGATCGCCTCCGCTGCTGGCGGGTCAGTGTCCCTATGCGGATCGCCCTCAGTCTCGGTTTGATGAGAGTCCGATCTATTTCCCGTAGCGGTTGGCTGGCTGGCTGTACGGTTGCCTTGAAACCTATTCCAGAGAGCATTTAATCGAGTGCCGATTTCATTCTGGTTGCTGTTTTGCATTATTTTCTCTTCAAATAAATATTAAGTTCTTAAATGTATCGTGAAATTAGATTTTTTATAGTTTAAAGTCTATATACTACCCGATCGAGACTAATAATAATACTCACTGTTTATATACCCAGAATCGAGGTATCGAAAATCACACATTCACAGGCTATCAATACCATAAGCACTAATTTGCAAATATTTCGATTTTAATAATATTATCTTAATCAATGCCCACTCAAATTCACAAGCTCTGCGGATATTTTCCTACTTTTTACCGACTGTAAATCTTTGCTGAAAGTTCTCGATCGGACAAAGATATACTAACGTATAGCCACAAGCTAAAAGCCAGTGGAGTCAATGATGCAGAAATCTTTGCTAAAATATGAACCAGTGGTTAGTGTCAAAAGCTTAGCATCATTAACGATCTTTACAAACTACGGGTAGTAGTAATAGTAAATTATATTCACGCCGATTTTAGAGAATGACGACGTTGACAATTAGCGATCGCGCACTACAAAGTCTAGATTTATCTGCGATCGTCGCACCGATCGATCGATGGTCACTTACCGATCCCAAGCAATTTAACCTCGATCTCAAACTCACGATCGATTACAATCGAGATCCTCAAGATCCGCGCGAACTTTCCGAAATCCCCGAAGTCAGACTGTGGTTTATCCGCGCCGATGCTCGTTACCCATATTTACCACTGCTCCTCGATTGGCAAGCCGGAGAACTCGCCAGGTACGTTGCCATGTTAGTCCCCCATCAATTCAGTCGCAAAGACGGAATTGAGTACAATCCCGAAGCTCTAGAAATTTGGGTAATGCATCGAGTATTCTTGCTAACAGATTGGATGCAGAAATATTCGATCGACGATCGAACTCGGCTCAAATTTATGACGCAAATGTTGGGCTATGAATTAGATGACGGTTTATTTGAATTATTAGAATCACCAGTAGAGGGGAATTAGACGAGGGGACGGGGAGATGCTCAATACTTCTTACTTCTTACTCCTTACTTCTTCCCTATCCCCTATTCCCTATCCCCTATTCCCTATTCCCTAATTTATGAAAGCCCAAGTATTCCGTGGAGTCAATCGACTCAGCTATGAAGATATCCCCGTTCCTACCATCGCCGCAGACGAGGTATTAGTTAGAGTAAAAGTCGTCGGCTTATGTCAGTCAGACATCAAAAAAATCCTCTATCCACTCTACGAACCCCCCCGAATTTTCGGACACGAAACGGCTGGAGAGATTGCCCAAATCGGTGCAGATGTAAAAGATTGGCAAATCGGACAGCGCGTAGTAGTAATGCACCATATTCCTTGTATGCACTGCAACTACTGTCTCCATGAAAATTATTCCATGTGCGACGTATACAAAAACGTCACGACAACAGCCGGATTTACCCCCAGCGGTGGCGGCTTTGCCGAATACGTTCAAGTACCAGGGCATATCGTTCGCAATGGTGGCTTAATTCCCATTCCTGACGGGGTTACCGACGAACAAGCCAGTTTTGTCGAGCCGACAAATTGCTGTCTCAAAGCAGTTAAAAAAGCCAATATTCAAGCAGGCGACACCGTTTTAATTACCGGAGCTGGCCCGATCGGGTTAATGTTTATTATGCTAGTCAAGCATTTTGGAGCCAGAGCGATCTCTACCGATTTAATTCCCGCCAGAGTTGAAAAAGCATTATCTGTCGGAGCCGAAGCCGCCTTCGACGCACGAGATCCCGATCTCACCGCCAAAATTCACGCCTTAACTAACGGGATGGGTGTAGATACATCAATCCTCGCCGTACCCAGCGACAAAGCCTTTTTCCAAGCCTTAGATTGTACCCGCAAAGGTGGCAAAATTCTATTCTTTGCCGAGTTTCCTGACGAGTTAGAAATCCCAATTAATCCCAATGTTTTATATCGACGCGAAATTGATTTGATGGGTAGTTATAGTTCATCATTTAAAGTCCAGGCTCTATCAGCAGATCTCGTCTTCAATCATCGCATTAATGTCGATGCCTTAATTAGCGATCGATACCATCTCAAAGATTTAGATAAAGCAGTAGCGCAAGCCACAAAACCAACAGCAGAAACTTATAAAATTTTATTGCATAATGATTAGGCAGAAGTTAGGATCTGCAAGAAGATATTTTAGATAGAGCTATTTTCTAATGCTATTAGAATTAAGACAACTAAAAATTAAGCCAGGACAGCAACTCTTATTAGCAGATGTTAGCTGGCAGCAATTTGAAAATATTTTGACAGACTTGGGAGAACATCGTTCTGCTAAAGTTTCTTATAGTCATGGCTGTTTAGAGATTATGGTGCCATTACCAGAACATGAAAAAGCCAAAGAAATTATCGGCGATATAATTAAGATTTTACTCGATCGGCTAAATATCGATTATGATTCACTCGGATCGACAACTTTAAAAAGTGAAAAAATGACTCAAGGAGTAGAACCAGATGCCTGTTTTTACATCCAAAATCAGGCGCGAGTGCTTGGTGAAAATCGTCTAGATCTGAATGTAGATTCACCACCAGATCTAGCTGTAGAAATCAATTTAACCTCTCGAACCCCATTAGATAATTACGAACTTTTGGGCGTACGAGAACTTTGGCGATATGGCAAACAAGGTTTACACATCGAATCTTTACAAGATAGTAAATATGTCAGATTAGAGACTAGCCCTACATTCCCAGATCTACCGATCGTTGACTTAGTAAATCAATGCGTTCGGGAAAGTCAAATAATTGGTAGCAGCCAAGCACTTAAAGCTTTTAAACAGTGGGTACGAGACAATCTTTAAACCCAACTACCCCATTCATCTAATTTTCAACTCCTCATCTTTTATTTGGCAGAATTGCGATAAGTTAATGCCATCGCTTTAAATTTTGGCAGGTACAATTCAGACTGTTTATCGCCGACTATGCCTGTCATTAATATATAACCTCCCTGCTTAGGAAAAAGCATTATTTGATACAACTTTAGAGTCGATTTTGATTGTAAATCTCGACCGTTGGCAATGATTTCCCAACCAGGTAGATTATCGATCGCAATTTCATTAGTAGATGCGATCGCGGTAATTTCTGTTTGAGGATAATTAGACAATCTACTAGTTGCAAAAGATTTGCGATCGTCCACTGGAACATCGCCTAAAGATGGAGTAACAATAAATAACGGATCGGTAGGGTTTGCCAGGGGAATATTACCATCCTTGGTAAATGCCGCGATTTTACCCGCACCAGCCGCCGCACGCACCGCGAGTAACCCTTCAACGGCTGTGACTGTAAATGGTAAAGAAGATGTAGTAGACACTGCCGATGGCGAACTAGGGGCTACTGCTAGCACGATTTTTTTAAGTGACTCGCCGATAGTTGGAGCCTTTTCATTTAGGAAAGTTGCCGTCACAATTTGAGTACTTTGCTCGTTACCAAATACCAACACCCATTTCCGAAATTGTTCGCCATAGGCTGATTGGGTAACTTGTAACAATACCCCCTGCTGGTTATCGATCTTGACTGTTTGCTTAGAGATTAAAGAGATGCCCCTAGTTGCTAAATTACTTTTATCGAATCCCTGCGTTACTTTAGAAAATGGCCCAGGAATTTTAGTCAGCATCACCGACGAATTAGTAGCAGATTGCTCGAATCCATAAAATGATGTTGCTTTGATAAATCCGATCGGCTGCTCGATTGTCAACCCAACTTCAGGAAAAGAGACTAAAGTAGTTGCCTTTTTAGCCTGCGATAACCGAATTCTGTTATGCCCATAAATTTGAGCGTTGGTTCGATCGATTCTTCTAAGTTGCCAAGATTCAGCCATACTAGCAGCAGGTAGAAAAACAACCGCAGAGATTGACTGTACGATCGCGATCGCAATTGCCAATTGGTATTTCATAGACATGGGGGTAAAACTTCGATACATCTATAATTTTACCAAATCGCGATCTAAATTATTATGCGGTAAGACGGGAAAATTCTGTCCGACGGGCGGCGAATAAGAGACAGGCTCTAATATCTTCTGGTTCTAAATCGGGGAAGTCTGCCAAGATTTCTTCAGCCGATACATTCTCAGCCATCATTTCTAAAATGTCGCTGACGCGAATTCGCATTCCTCGAATACAAGGCTTTCCACCACATTGCCCTGGTGTTTGGGTGATTCGTACTAATTGTTGGATGGTTGCAGACATCACAAATATTGTTATGTTTTAAACTGAATTTTTGAAATCGATCGAATCGATCGATTATGTACACCACAATTTTAACACCATCGATCGACTCGTTCAATGTTCAACCCATCCACAACCTGTAGATGGCTTTGTTTATGAGATCGATCGCGAATATACCAATAACTATCGCACAAACCCGCCCTCACCTACTATCGACCTTTCGATCGGATCGGGTTAATGAAGAAATATTCAGGTTGTTGGTGGGGTTGGGCAGGTTTGTACGGAGGATAATTTCAGATCGGAATTAGTTGCCTAAACCTGCCCCTACAGGTTATCAAATCGCGATCGAATCGCGACCGCTTTTAAATCGATCTAACTCAATTTGAAATAGGAATATTTCGGAACTGAATAATCTTGCCAGCATTTATATTTATAAGTGAAGCTTTTGATATCTGACTTGGTACATTTTCGAAAATCACATTCACAATGTAGTCAATATCTGGGGACATAATCAAACTAAGTCCAGATTGATTGCTGCCATTATATTCCAATCTAGAGCTTGGATAAGTTTTCCCATCAGGACTTATGATAGACGAACTACCTTTGTCTACATACATCAAGAGAGACACATTTTCTTTTTTTGATCTTATAAAAAAAGTGCATATCATACTCGAACTCGATCTTCTGCAATTTTTAATTGTAAAGATAGCACCTTCTAACTCTTTTGTGTAAATATAGTTTCGTGGTATTTTACTATTTTCTTGTGCTTGTTCTGGCGACATTGATTTAAACTTACCGCAGATTTTATTATTACCATCTGTAGTAACACACATCCGCTCGATCCCTCTTGATTGACCACATACAGTCTTGCGATTACTGCCAATGACACAGAAATCTGGCGTGTCGGCGTGAGCTGAATTGCTGTGAAACGAAAGACTAGCAAAAGTCATCCCAGCTAGAATGCTGGCTCGTTGAATGAGGCGGATTAATGTCATGATTCTACTAATGGGAAGGGGTTACTTATTTCCAAACGCCTTACTATAGTACGAACTAGGGTATAAAAGAAAACTTAAAAGTAACCCGATCGAGCTTTTTTGCTCCACCACGAAATTTTACTCAAACTATCAACTACACTCATGACTCAAATCGAACCAGATCCTACTAAGTTAGATATTATTTTTGTCCCCGCTCGTACCGATGCGCCAGTTGGCACGATCGTGTTATTGCATGGTTGGGGTGCCAATCATGACGATTTAGGCGATTTAGTGCCCTACTTTGACTTACCCGAATATCAATTTCTGTTTCCCAATGGCATCTTCGACCACGAGTATAGCGACGATGGTAAAATGTGGTATTCGTTTACAGGTGCGGGTCAATTGAACGATCGCAGTCTGGCACAACTCGCCACCAGTCGCGAAGTTTTGACAACCTGGATCGAGTCGCTCCCAGCTTCAACGGGCATTCCACTCGATCGCACCTGGATTGCGGGTTTCTCTCAAGGTGGAGCAATGACGCTAGAGATCGGGCTAGATTTGCCTGTAGCGGGTCTAATTGTAATGAGTGGTTATTTGCATCAAAACAGAGCGAAACCTACTCAAGCTGCGCCCCCTGTCGCGATCGTGCATGGCAGACAAGATGATGTCGTCCCGATTTCCGCCGCGCGCCAGAGTCAGGCAACATTGACAGAGTGGGGTATTGAGGTACAGTATCAAGAATTTGACATGGGACACTCGATCGTGCCAGAAGTTTTGAATGTGGTTAAAGAATTTGTCACCGATCGGTCTAAATTATAAATAAATTTGTTAATCCAGACTCCATGCGCGGGTAATAATAAATAAGAAGGCTAAGATAACTATAGCTGCTAAACTCTGCCGCACTTGTAAGGAGGTTTGACCTATGACTACGATCGAGATGTCTCAACGCAATACTATCCCCAACCTGACTACAGAAGAAGTAGAAGCACTAGCCATGCGGTTGGAAAGCGATGATTATGGCAACCCGTTTGATGGCTTGAAAGATTGGCATTTCCTCCGCGCGATCGCTTTTCAACGCCCAGATTTAGTAGAACCCTACATTCACCTCCTCGATCTCGAAGCCTACGACGAAGCCTAATTAAGAAAAATCCCCTCCTCGGAGGGGTGCCCGAAGGGCGGGGTGGGTAGATCCATGCGTCTAACTAGAATTCTCTAGTTAGAGGCGAAAACCCTGGGAATCCCCCTAAATCCCCCTTGAAAAGGGGGACTTTAAGAGCAAGCTTTCCAAGGGGGTTGGGGGATTCAGATCTCGAAACGAAGTCTAGCCGACTTGTGTATAAGCCGTAGCCTCGAAGGGCGGGGTGGGTAGATCCCCGCATCCCATCAATCAACCAGAAAACAGCCACGATCGATGCGAGTTCTAATCGGAATTGGGGGCGGAATTGCCGCATATAAAGTCTGCGAAATTATCTCTAGCCTATTCAAAGCAGGTATCGAGGTAAAAGTCATCCTCACCGCTGGCGGCGAGCAATTTATTACCCCCCTAACTGTCGCCACATTATCTCGTCATCCAGCTTATACCGATCGCGATTTTTGGCAACCCATTCACCATCGCCCCCTCCATATCGAATTAGGCGAATGGGCAGATTTATTTGTAATTGCGCCACTGACTGCGAATACCTTGGGTAAATTAGCTTATGGATTAGCCGATAATTTACTCACAAATACCGTCTTAGCTTCCACTTGCCCGATTTTACTCGCACCTGCAATGAATACCGAAATGTGGAATCAGGTAGCAGTCGATCGCAATTGGCAGTTATTAAGTCAAGATTCGCGCTATCATTCGGCTGGGCCAGCAACCGGATTACTCGCTTGCGATCGAGTCGGCATGGGACGCATGGCAGAGCCTGAAGAAATTTTACCTTACATTTATTCCCTGCTCCATACTCGCGGCAAGCTCGATTTAGTCGGTAAAAGAGTCTTAATTAGTACCGGAGGAACGCGAGAATTTTTCGATCCCGTGCGATTTATTGGCAATCCGGCAACTGGTAAAATGGGATTAGCTCTAGCACAAGCCGCCGCACATCGTGGTGGAACGATCGTTTTAGTGCATAGTACTTTGCCAGATGTCCCGATCGATCGTCGCATCAAATCGATTCCTGTGGTTAGTAGCGAAGATATGCATCGTCAAATGCTGGCATATTTTTCAGACTCAGATTTAATTATCATGTCCGCCGCCGTTGCCGATGTCAAACCAGCGACTTATAGTGCCCAAAAATTACCCAAAAAACTGTTACCAACCGAATTACAATTAGCTCCAGTACCCGATATCATCGCCGAGCTGGGCAAAATCAAACAACCCCATCAAAAACTAATTGGTTTTGCAGCTCAAACTGGCGACATCATCACCCCAGCTTTAGAAAAACTAGAGCGCAAGCAGTTAGACGCGATCGTCACCAATCCGGTAGACTTACCAGATAGTGGCTTTGGTAGCGATCGCAATCAAGCTGTCATCCTCAAAAAGAACGGCGAACGGATCGAGATCCTGCCCTGCGCTAAACTAGAGATGGCACATCAAATTTTAGATCGGATTTATTAGCGTAACGCAAGTTGCTAGTTATAACTAAGGTTAAAGATTTGGGGATTAGGTATTGGGTATTGGGTATTAGCGATGGGATAAAACCTCAAACCTAATAGCTAAAACCTAACACCCATCCCACTAAAAACCTATAACTAGCAACTTGGGTTAGCGTAGCGAAGATGCCAGCGTGCCAATAATTACCCGATCCTCGCACCGTTGGTTATTACCGTAAGTTTTGAATTCCAAAACAATAAACAGCACACATTACACAGGTTATGCCCGATTCATCGCTTCAAACCATCTTCGACAGGTTATCTCGCGATTTAGCTAGAGATACCCTAATTCAGACGACTACCGACGAATTGCGCCAATCGATGAATGCCGATCGAGTGGTACTTTATTATTTTTACTATCAATGGGCAGGGCGTGTCACCTTTGAGTCGTTGAGCGATCGTAAATTTTCGATTCTGGGTGCTAGCGGCCCCGATGGCTGCTTTAATGGCGAATATGCCAAACTCTACGAACATGGCAGAGTACGGGCGATTCCCGATATCGAAATCGAACCGATTCAACCCTGTCACCGCGATTTATTGCGCGAATTACAAGTCAAAGCCAATCTCGTCGTGCCCATTCTCACCGAGCGCGGCTTGTGGGGCTTACTAGTCGCCCACCACTGTCAATCTACTTACGAATGGAGTCCCGCCGAAATTGCCGCTATGCAAGCCGCTGCTAACCATCTTGCCGTCGTTCCCAGCATTCGCGATCGCTAAAGTAGATCGGATGTGGCTCCGATACAATGAAGTTCTCTAGTGGATCTATGTCTTGTTGTGTAATATTGCGTAGTAACTCTAGTTTGAGATTCGTCGTGGTTCGATCGTGCGCCCGATCGCCATATTCTGGTAGAATTTTGAAGGTTTCTACTAAGTGGCATTAATGGCTTCTACTCGCGCACGCATCGCACTGGACGCAATGGGTGGGGATGATGCACCCGCCGCCATAGTCGCGGGTGCGATCCTAGCCCAAACAGAATTAGCAGATGTAGACGTAATCTTGGTGGGCGATCCCGATCGCATTCAGGCTTGTCTGAACCAGCATCCCAACGCGCCTAAAATTGAGATCGTGCCCGCCGAAGGGACGATCGAAATGCATGAAGAACCGCTGGGTGCCCTGCGCCGCAAGCCCAAGGCTTCGATTAATGTATCGATGCAACTCGTCAAAGAGGGTAAAGCCGATGCAGTGGTTTCGGCTGGGCATTCGGGCGCGGCAATGGCAGCCGCATTATTAAGATTAGGACGATTGCGGGGGATCGATCGACCTGCAATTGCGGCAGTATTTCCGACAAATCGCGCCGATAAATCGGTACTGATTTTAGATGTCGGTGCGAATGTCGATTGTCGCCCCAAATATCTCGAACAATTTGCCGTGATGGGTTCGGTATACAGCCAATGCGTACTGGGTGTGGAAGTGCCCAAAGTGGGCTTGCTGAATATCGGCGAGGAAGAATCTAAGGGGAATGAGGTTGCGCTCAAAGCGCACGAGGGCTTACAACAAAACGAACATATCAATTTTGTCGGCAATGCCGAAGGACGCGACGTGCTTTCAGGCAATTTTGATGTGATTGTCTGCGATGGTTTCGTGGGGAATATCTTGCTCAAGTTTGCCGAAGCTGTCGGCAATATCGTCGTGCAAATGCTCAAGGAAGAGCTACCACGGGGCATAAATGGCAAAATCGGCACGGCTTTACTCAAACCCAATCTCCAACGCCTGAAAAAACGGATCGATGCCGCCGAACATGGTGGTGGTTTATTATTAGGGGTAGAGGGTGTTTGCATTATCAGTCATGGTAGTTCCGATGCTTTCTCGATCGCCAATGCCATTCGCTCGGCTAAAAGTGCGGTAGATAACGATGTGATCGCCCAAATTCAATCTTCGACTCGCGACAAGTCACCCCAGCCAGAACCAACCGTCGCTGGCGACTAACTACAATTTATGGGCTGTCAATTAGGTAGGGGCAATTCATGAATTGCCCCTACCTAAACAACTAGCTAATCTATTGGGTAATAGATCGCTTTTTCATTAGATCCATCCCCCAGTCCCCCCGTCCCCTAGTCTTTAACCTAAATGGCATCAAACTACACCTCAATGGGAGTAACTTTTATCGGATGCGGTGCGGCTGCTCCTGAGACTGTAGTACTAAATGATGCCCTGGCGCAGGTGGTGGATACTTCCGATGAGTGGATTTCTAGCCGCACGGGGATTCGCCAGCGGCATATCAGCCACGATCGCGAGTCGTTGGCTGGATTGGCGACGCAAGCGGCACAGCAGGCTCTAGAGATGGCTGGGGTGGCGGCTACAGATGTAGATCTGATAATTTTGGCAACTTCTTCAGCGGAAGATTTATTCGGTACGGCTTGTCAGATTCAGGCACAGTTAGGTGCGACGCAGGCAGTAGCTTTTGACTTGACTGCGGCTTGTTCGGGGTTTGTATTTGGAGTTGTGACAGCGGCGCAATTTTTAAGATCGGGTGTGTATCGGAATATTCTGGTAATTGGTGCCGATTTTTTATCGCGGTGGGTAAATTGGCAAGATCGCAATACTTGTGTGCTATTTGGCGATGGTGCGGGTGCGGTGTTAATGCAAGGTACCGAAAATGTCGATCGATTGTTAGGGTTTGAAATTCGCAGCGATGGTTCGCAAAATTGCTGTTTGAATTTGGCTTTTCAACCAGAATTAAGCGAGTTAATTCCTGGTGTTGTTTTGACTCAAGGTAAATATCAATACATTACGATGAATGGTAAAGAAGTCTATCGCTTTGCCATCAATCGCGTGCCAGACGCGATCGATAAAGTCATTCATCAAGCTAATTTGACTAGTGCGGATATCGACTGGTTAATTTTGCATCAAGCCAATCAAAGAATTATGGATGCCGTCGCCGAACGGTTGCAGATTGCACCAGAAAAAGTAGTCAGTAATGTCGCTAAATACGGTAACACTTCGGCGGCTTCCATTCCGATCGCCTTGAATGAAGCAGTCAGATCTGGTAAAATCCAAGCTGGCGATACGATCGCCACATCCGGCTTTGGTGCGGGATTGAGTTGGGGTGCCGCAATTTTTAAATGGGGTAATTAATAGGATTGAATCGAGCGGATGAAAGTATATATCCTTCAAAATTCAGACGAGCAATTTGCCACGATCGAATGTGGAGTGGCATATTATGGATTTAAACTCTTAGGTTGGGAAATTATCCCGTTTCAATCTTTAACTGCAATCGCCGATTTTCAACCAGGGGATTTAGTCGTCGGTAGAATTTTAGATATTAATATTGCCTTAGAATTAAGTGCGGTAGCACGTCCTTTGCCGCTCGATTATCCACCAGAGCTACGTCAGTTTTTAGGACGAAAAATTTGGCAATCGACAATCGACGATTTAGTCGCATCGAGTCAATGGGGAATTTTCATTAAACCTGCAACTGAATGTAAAAAATTCACTGGTAGGGCTATTTTAAATTCTCAAGATTTGATTAAATGCGGCGATCTTTTCGATGGTTCTCAATTAGTCTGGTGTGCTGAATTAGTCGAATTCCGATCGGAATGGCGATGTTTCGTTCGCTATAATAAAATTCTGGGCGTACATTTATATCAAGGCGATTGGCGATTGGCTGGCGATCCTCAAGTTATCGAAGCTGCTGTTGCTGCTTATACATCCGCTCCGACTGGCTATGCAATTGACTTTGGAGTCACATCTACGGGAGAAACTCTAGTCATTGAAGTAAATGACGGTTATGCTTTGGGTAACTACGGTTTACCACCCATATATTACGCACAACTGCTATCGGCACGATGGGCAGAATTAACCGACACCGAAGATTATGGCATCACTCTCTCCGAAGTATTCGAGCCATAGTCACACATCTTGCAACAGATCCAAAATCCCTAGTGAAGTAGGGTAAAGGGTAAAGGAAAATACTTGCCCCTCTATCCTTTACCCCTTACCCTTTTCCTCCACATCACCTAATACCTAAAGCCTAATCCCTAATCCCTAATCTCTATCCCCTAATCCCTATTCCCTATCCCCTACTCCCTAGATTATGGAAGTCGATTTTCAACAAATTGAAGCGCGAAAACAAATCTTAGAAACCACGCGGAGCGAACTGAAAACTCACTTTGTCGGGATCGATGAAACCATCGACGATTTACTCGACTATATCCAAATTTGGTATTTAATGCCCGAAATTTTGAGTCGTCCGATTATTGTTAATTTATGGGGAATGACAGGAGTTGGTAAAACAGATTTAGTCAGAAGACTGGTTAAATGTCTTAATTTTCAGGATCGATTTATTGAAATAGAACTCAGTCATACTGAAGGGAGTTCTTGGGATAGTTCGGTTGGATCTGCACTCAACCGCAATGGTATTAGCGATGGGAAACCAGCGATCGTATTATTCGATGAAATTCAACGGTTTAATACATTAAATTCCGATGGAACTCCGGTACAATCTTCGCGGTTTACCGATTTCTGGGAACTATTGAGCGATGGAAAGTTGTCTAAACGAGTTAAAGACGATCTAGATTATTACATTCAAGATTATTTATATCAACAAAAGAACATCAAAAAGCGTAAAGAACGCGGCGAAGAAGATGTCGATGAAAATCCGACGATGGGTTTTTATGAAGCCCAAAATCTCAAGTCGATGCTGCAATTAGATGGCGATATTTCGGATATTGCCGAGATGTCTCAGATGCAAATGGTCGAACAAATTCGCCAAGCCAAGCAAAAGAAAAAAGTTTACGAACCGATCGATCATTCTCGGACGCTAATTATTATTAGTGGTAACTTAGATGAAGCTTTTGCAATGGCAACTCAAATTGCCGAATCTGATGTCGATGCAGATATTTTTCATGCTTTCACGAAGAAGATTACACTGGTGGATATTAAGAATGCCCTCAGCAAAAGTTTTCGTCCCGAACAAGTTGCCAGGTTTGGCAATATTCATTTAATTTATGCGAGTCTCAAAAAGTGTGATTTTGAGAAACTCATCGAACATGAGATCGATCGGATTATTAAGACGACTAAAGAGAAATTTGATGTCAGTGTAAAAATCGATCGATCGATTAACGAATTAGTATATCGAAATGGGGTATTTCCCGTTCAGGGCGTTCGTCCGGTATTTTCGAGCTTAATCGATATTCTCGAAACTAATCTCTCTAAATTTTTATTTACTGCCTTATTACGTCGAGATCGACACATCGATATTAATTATGATTTTGTCAAATCGCAAATTAACGCCCAAATTGGCGATCGATTAGAAGAAATTCCTTTTGTCGGTCGGATCGATAAAATCCGCGATAGTAATTTACGCGAAACGATCGTCAATATTAGCGTCCATGAATCCGGTCATGCAGTAGCTTACATGGTGTTATTCGGTTTGGCACCATTACAATTAAAATCTAAATTAGCTAGTAGTTATGCAGGTGGTTTTACCTTCCCCCACCAGATTTATGAAACCAAAGAAAACTTAATTAGACAAATTAAGATCTATTTAGCAGGCGGATTGGCAGAAGAGATAATATTTGGCGATACACTAGCTTCAGTCGGACGAATTCACGATCGCGAACAAGCAACTAAAATTGCGATCGATTATATTCGTCGCTATGGTTTCGATGCCGGATTCCAGGCTAACTATACCCTCGAATACGGACATAGTATGGAGATGAAAGCCACAGATCTCGATGTCGAGAAAATGGTGACGCGGATGGCATCGGCAACTAGAGAATTATTATCATCCCATCAGTCCTTACTCCAAGAATTATCGTGGCAACTCGCCGCAACTGGCAGTTTAGCCGCATCAGAAGTGGCCGCGATCGGGATAAAATATGGTGTACCAGTAATAGTTGAAGCAGAAGGATTCTTAAAGATTCCCGCCTACAATCAATTGCTAACCGAACCGGAACACTAACCGGAATCCACATCGCCTTCAATCTGAGAAGGTCGATTTTTATCAAGCGTAAGTAACATGAAAACTGCATGGGTATTTCCCGGACAAGGCTCGCAAGTACTCGGCATGGGGGTAGACTTATTAGAGATCGCCTCAGCTAAAGCAACATTCGATCGAGCTACCGAAATTTTAGGCTGGTCGATCGTCGATATTTGCCAAAATGATGAAGTAAAATTGGCAAATACTCGCTACACTCAACCCTGCTTGTATGTAATGGAGTGTATTTTAGTCGATTTACTCCAACACCAAGGATTGCAACCCGATGCAGTTGCGGGACATAGTTTAGGTGAATATGTCGCTTTATATGCGGCGGGTGCCTTCGATTTTGAGACAGGATTGCAACTAGTCAAGCGGCGTGCCGAATTAATGGATTTAGCCTCTGAAGGTGGCATGACAGCTTTACTAGGCTTCGATCGAGCGCAATTAGAGTCCGCGCTCGCCGATACTGAAGGAGTAGTCTTGGCAAACGATAATAGCTCCGCTCAAGCCGTAATTTCGGGGACGGTGGCGGGGATTGCCACGGTAGTGGGCAAAATTAAAGTCAAACGCGCCATCCCGCTCAATGTTTCCGGTGCGTTCCATTCCCCCATGATGGCGACAGCCGCCGCCGAATTTGGAAAGTTATTGGCTCCAATCACTTTTAATAACACTAAAATTCCCGTCCTCTCGAATGTCGCACCCACAGCCACCACCGATGGAGTCGAACTTAAAGAACGCCTGAATAAGCAAATTACAGGCTCCGTACGGTGGCGCGAAATCTCGCTCCAGTTGCCCGAATTAGGCATTCAACAGGCGATCGAAGTCGGGCCGGGAAAAGTCCTCGGCGGACTAATTAAACGCACCTGCGAGGGCATTTCGGTGGTACAAATCGGGACTCGATCGGAGTTAGAATCGGTCGTACCAGGTTGATAATAGGTTGGGATTGATGATTCGATCGCATCCTACTAAAAACCCGCTATCTGCCTCAATCGGTACACGGTTGATAATAGGTTGGGATTGATGATTCGATCGCATCCCCAAGCAGTATTGAAAGTGGGATGCGATCTCCAAAAATGTTAAGGTTGAAGTAGAAAATATATCCACAAACCTAGTGGCTGAAATTCCTCCAGAAACGATCGCTAAAATATTAGAACTAATAGGTAGACTATCTATTCTCATTGACAGAGCATCTGCGGCAGAGTTGGCAATCTTCAACACCTATGGTGAACCAGAAACAGAAGAGGTAGCTTATGTATTGGAACAATTGGGCAATACTAAAGACAGAGGAGAAGTCGCTTACACCAGGCTTACTGGGCTACTGTTAAAAGTATCGAGATTTCAGCCATCAGCACCGATGGCAATGGTCAAAATGTTGACTCAATCTATTGAAATAGCCGAAGCTATCGTTGAGGCTGGCGAAGCAACCGTTAAAGAATCAAAAAGTGATTGGAATATCTAATGAATAAGCAACCCATCCCAGATCCCGAAATAGTGAAGAAAACTGTCCGCGAACTAAAGGCACTTTGTCGTCAGTTCGATCTGCTTAATTTTCAGCTTGAGGAATTAACAGCCTACGTTGATGCTGAAATTCGCAAGAGTCCCTTAACGGCATATCGGTTAGGTAAAACTCCTCAACAGACGATCGATTCTCCAGAGGAGCGGGCTTTTCGCCAACGAGACTAGCAACCACATTAGCATTAAGTTGGGGTCGATCGATGCCAGTATCCGAAAATTAATACTATAGTGATGTTTGCGACTGTGGCAGCTTTTGAGGTACCAAGCGATATCCCATTGCCTGAACTATCGATGTGATATTACCAAAGCGGGGGTTTCCGCCATCAGACAAAGCTTTTTGTAAACCTTGTCTAGTCATGCCAACTTGCTCCGCCATATCCCCAACACCTCGAACGCGGGCGATGACGCGCAATCCCGCAAGCAAGGCTCCTGTATCGTTATCTTCGGCAAAATCCTGAAAAATTTCAGTAAGATAGTCATCAATCTCATCAGGATGAGCGCGGAAATAGCCTTCAGTGAATTCATCCAGCGTTCTAAGTTTTCGCATTATTTTTGTACTCCTGCCAGTAGGCTTTAGCGTTTTCGATATCCTGACGCTGGCTATCTTTGTCGCCGCCGCAAAGAATGACAACGAAGTTTACATGTGAGTGAAAGTCAATTGAGTGGCTAGACGAAAGATCGATCGAAATTAGCAACCACATTAGCATCGAGTTGGGTACGCTAGAGTTATTGTCATAGTAGGATGAGATCGTGACTGAGCGGGAATTACTGGATTTAATCGCACGAGCGCGGTTTTGGCGATGGAAAGAGCTAGATCTAGCAGGATTAGATCTGGAAGTTTTGCCGCCAGAGATTGGGAGTTTAGTAAATTTAAATCGTTTGATATTAGGGAAGTACGATGAGAGAATATCGAATGAACCTTTAGGAAATAATTTTACCGATCTGCCAGTAGAAATAGGAAATCTAAAAAATCTAAAATTACTGTCAATAGAAAATAATCTATTAACCACATTTCCTAGAGCGATTGAGCAACTATCTAATCTTCAAACACTAGATATCAGTTGTAACGACATAACAATTATTCCTGAGTCAATCGAGAGACTTACAAATCTTCAAGTATTCGATCTGAGTGCAAATTGTATAGAGATATTTCCTGAGTCAGTTACAAGACTCATCAACCTTAAACACTTAAATCTTGGTGTTAATGACGACGATCGCAATCCGTTAGTTATCCCTGAGTCGATTGGTCAGATGGTTAATTTAGAAAAACTAGATCTCGGTCTTAATCAGATTAAGGTTATCCCTGAATCGATTGGTCAACTCACTAATCTCAAAGAACTCGATCTCGGTCATAATCAGATTGAGGTTATTCCTGATTCGATCGGCCAACTTACTAATCTGAAAAAGCTATCTCTTCATTATAATCAGATTGAGGTCATTCCTGAATCCATTAGTAAACTCACTAGCCTCGAAGAACTTAGTCTCAGCAATAATCAGATTAAGGTCATCCCTGAATCAATTAATAAACTTAATAACCTCCGACGGTTGAGTCTTTATAATAATCAGATAGAATTTATTTCCGAATCATTAAAACACTTTGATATATTAAAAAATTGGAAGACATCATAAATAATTAACCAGCTCGATAATTTTCTGCTCTGCTCCACACCCGCCCTGAACTAGAAGTTTGGGCTAATAGCACAAGTTCTCTTTAGAGAACTTCTGGATCTCAATCAGTCCATTTCAATGGACTTTCGCTCTTAGCCCCAAATTCATTTGAGGGCTTTCTCAAGCGAAGCAAACCAATTGTCCCCGCTCAAATCAAAACTAACCCACAGATGAAGACCCGATCGTAATGGGTGCGATCGCACTTAACTTCAAGCTAGGATGATCTTCTAATAACTGATTGACATTCCATTCATTTTTAAATAATAACACCGGACGATTCCAGAGATCTTTAATCACCAAAGTATTAAATAATCGCCCGACTTTATCGAGGGCATCCCAGCCATTTAGTACCCATCGAGCCACCGAATAACCGAGCGGTTCTAGGGTTGTTTCCACGCCATATTCATTCTTCATCCGAAACTGCACCACTTCAAATTGCAACTGTCCGACTGCTGCTAAAATTGGGTCGCGTTTGGCTTCGTCTGCTGAGTACATAATCTGGACTGCGCCCTCTTCTTGCAGCTCTTTGACCCCTTTTTGAAACTGTTTGAATTTCGAGGGGTTGGGATTGCGGAGGAAGGAAAATAATTCGGGAGAAAAACAGGGGATACCTTCGTATTCGAGCTTTTTCATGCCTGTATAAATCGTATCGCCGATCGCGAATACTCCAGGATTATTTAAGCCAATTACATCGCCGGGATATGCTTCTTCGATCGATTCCCGATCTTGGGCAAATAGTTTCTGTGGACGAGATAGTCGGACGGTTTTGCCAGTGCGGGCGTGGCTGACGGTCATGTCTTTTTCAAACTTACCAGTACAGACCCGAATAAATGCCACGCGATCGCGATGTTTGGGATCCATATTAGCTTGTAATTTGAATACAAAACCAGAGAATTCGGGATAGCTAGGATCGATCGATCCGATATTAGAATTGCGATTTCCGGGCTTGAGGGCGTATTCTAAGAAGTAGTGTAAAAATAGCTCGACCCCAAAATTGGTCATCGCACTTCCGAAGAATACCGGAGTCATGTAACCAGCATGAATCAACTCTAAATCTAAATCTGAAGCTACTCCATCCAGCAGTTCTAAATCGCTATGCAGTTGCTCGAATAGTTCTTTGTCTAATATTTGTTTGAGGCGCGGATCGTCCAAATCCATCACGGTATCGGTCGCTTCCTTCTTCCCATGCGCCGTTCGCTCGAATAGGTGAACTTTGCGCTGATGGCGATCGAACACGCCTTTAAACCGATCTCCGGTACCGATCGGCCAATTTACAGCGTATGTTTGTAAGCCTAATTCTTGCTCGATCTCATCTAATAATTCTAATGGTTCGCGCCCCGGTCGATCGAGTTTATTCACAAACGTGAAAATCGGTAACTCCCGCATTTTGCACACTTCAAATAACTTGCGCGTTTGCGGCTCCAAACCCTTGGCGGCATCAATCAGCATCACTGCATTATCCGCCGCTGCTAGTGTCCGATAAGTATCCTCACTAAAATCTTGGTGTCCGGGTGTATCCAACAGATTTACCTGAAAGCCCTGATACTCAAACTGCAACACTGTTGAGGTAATC
>NZ_JANPLS010000209.1:0-22425 GCF_031422475.1 Chamaesiphon sp. VAR_48_metabat_403 | reverse complement strand
GACTTAGCTGCTGGTGAAGCTACTCCTGTTGCTTTGACTGCTCCTGCCATCAACGGTTAATTCTAGATTGATTTAGGTAAAACAAGCCCTCTCACAATTGTGAGGGGGCTTTTAAATTACCTGAAATGACCGAAAGATGCTGGTTTTTAAAAATAAAACTGCTGTAATCCTCATTATGTCGTCAACAATCGCCAAGGTTGAAGCGATCGAAGAGCGTAAGAGTTTTAAAATTAGAGTTGCTGCTAAATGTGTGCGATCGGGTTTTAAGGATGCGCTCCTGATGTAGGGTTAAAGAACGGGAAATAATTTCCGTCCCGTACTCGGATCGAAAATAAATAGCCATGCTAATGATAAGCCGATCGTCAATTGCGTGCCTAGTAACTGGCGCGAATCGCCACTTTGTCGGATCCATTCAGGTGTGGCGAGGAAATTTATAATGGTGGAAGTGCCGTTAATTTGCGCTTTGACGAGAGTTTCGCGACCTAGAGATTCGATGCCTCGAATGGTAACCACTAAAGCATCTGGGGTCGAATTTGGGCAGATGGTTAAATACTCAGCTCTAATACCTAGATCTAAACCTTGTCCGCTGCGTAACTGTAATTGGGACACTAATGCTGAAGGACAAGCAATCTGACTATCGCCGATTTGCCAGATCCCATTTTGATAGATGGCTGGGATGATATTCATCGGTGGCGTACCGATAAAAGTTGCGACCATCCGATCGACTGGATGATGGTATATTTCATCTGGAGTGCCGATTTGTTTGATATATCCGCGATCGAGAACTACAATTCGATCGGCAAGCGTCATTGCTTCGGTACAATCGTGAGTGACATAAATTGTCGTAATGCCAACTTGTTGGTGCAGTTGCTTTAATTCAGCGCGAGTACTATCGCGCAGTCCCGCATCAAGATTAGATAGCGGCTCATCCAATAAGAATACCTGTGGAGATCTGGCAATGGCTCGACCGAGCGCGACACGTTGCTGTTGTCCGCCAGATAATTGCTTGGGCTTGCGATCGAGTAACATATCGATCTGTAAAGATTTTGCCACATCAATAACCCGACGTTCGATCGTCGATTTATCCGTACCGCGCATTTGCATTCCAAATGCCAAATTTTCGGCAACTGTCATATGGGGATAGAGGGCATAATTTTGAAATACCATCGCTACATCGCGCTGTCTGGCTGGTACCTGGTTTACCGATCGATCTCCGATATAAATATTACCGCTAGTCGCCGTTTCTAAGCCAGCAATAATTCGCAGTAAGGTAGATTTACCACATCCAGATGGCCCAACCAGCACCCAAAATTCACCATCGGGAATCTCGAATGAAATATCATCGACACCGATAAATCTCTGCGCTTGCGCGGTAACAGTACCGACAAATTTACGACTGATGCATTCGAGTTTGACACTAGACATGGGGAGTAGGGAGTAAGAAGTAAGGAGTAAGGAGTAAGGAGTAAGGAGTAAGGAGTAAGGAGTAAGGAGTAAGGAGTAAGGAGCAAGGAGTAAGGAGTAAGGAGTAAGAGGGATTTTGGATTTTGGATTTAAAATCTATCTTACTCCCAGTTTCCCCGTCTCCTAGTCTCCTAGTCCCCCAATCCCCTCGTCTCCCCGTCTCCCAGTCCCCCCACTTCCCCCTGGTTAGTTACAATAGAAACAGCACCCCAGGAGAAGCTTGCATGACTGTTTCGATCGATCCCAAGACATTTTTGTTATCAAAGCAACTACCAAATCTGAGTTATTCATCGACAACTCATCGATTTGATGAAACCTGGGAAGCTCCATTAGCGACACTGCTGGGTTTAGGACGAGCGGCTGGTGCCGATTTTGTGGAATTTTTCTTAGAGCGATCTAATTATATTAGCTGTCTGGCTGAAGACGATCGGATTACTAGTATCTCGCCCCGGCTGTCTACAGGTGCGGGAGTGCGGGTATTTAAGGGTAAAGCCGATTGTTATGTCAGTACCAACGACCTATCCTTCATGGGGCTAAAATCTGCCCTAGAGAAAGCGTTGGGAATTATGGCTTTACATTTACCCGCGCCGAATTCGTACGTGCCCGAAATTAACCTCGAATTGTTGCGCGACTATGCGACCAAAAAGGGTAAAGATAGCTGGTTGAAAGAGTGTAGCTCGATGCGCGAAATGGGCGATGTGTTACTCGCCGCCAATGACAAGCTAAAGCAAAAGGCAACCCACGTACAATCCCGGCGGGCTGCTTATTTCCGCGATTGGCAAGAAGTGTTAGTCGCCTCTAGCGATGGCACATTCGCACGGGATATTCGGCTGACACAGTCGGTAGGATACAACTTATTATGCGCCGATGGAGCCAATCGTTCTTCGATCGGGCAACGCGTCGGCGATACTAGCAACCCCAAATTCTTGACTAGCTGGGATTATGCCACGACAGCCGAAGATGTCTCGGAGTCGGCGGGTAAGATGCTTTATGCTGACTATGTAGAATCGGGAACCTACCCGATTATTATGGCGAACCAGTTCGGCGGCGTAATTTTCCATGAAGCCTGCGGACATTTACTCGAAACCACCCAAATCGAGAAAAATACCACCCCGTTTGCGGAGATGAAGGGACAGAAAATCGCGCATGAAAGCCTGACAGCATGGGATGAAGGCTTGTCTGGCAATGCTTTCGGCACGATCGACATGGACGATGAAGGAATGCCAGCACAACGGACATTATTGATCGAAAATGGCATCCTCAAGAATTTTATCGCCGATCGGGCCGGATCGATCCGCACGGGACATCCCCGCACGGGTAGCGGACGACGTAATAGTTATGCCTATGCGGCGGCGAGTCGGATGCGGAATACATATATCGCTCCCGGCGAACATCATGTAGACGATTTATTTAACTCGATCGAGAAGGGAATTTACTGTAAGAAAATGGGTGGTGGTAGCGTTGGTGCTACCGGACAATTTAACTTTGCAGTGGATGAAGCTTACTTAATTGAAAATGGCAAAATTACCAAGCCGCTCAAGGGGGCGACGTTAATTGGTGAAGCTAAAGAAATCATGAATAAGATTTCGATGTGTTCGGCGGATTTAGGATTAGCTGCGGGGTTCTGCGGTTCGGTAAGTGGCAGTATTTATGTGACTGTTGGGCAGCCACATATTAAGGTCGATTCGATTACCGTTGGCGGACGTTAAAGATCTGTAGAGGCGGGTTTGCGGCGTTTTTATTCGGGGGTTCCCCCCGAATAAAAAAACGACAAGACAATGCTGGGAATTTTTACGATTACAAGTAATGGTAGAACGAAACCGCCCTCACCCACTAATTGACTGGATTTGCTGCGGAGATCTACCCACCCCGCCCTACGGGCACCCCTCCTGGGAGGGGATTTTCAATTCATAATGATGGATCGATTTATAAGCTACACTATCGGCATGAAAAAATACTTGTCATCAATTTTGCTATGCGGATCGATCGCGATAGTTGGCTATAGTTCCAGTGCTGTAGCTCGATCGTCAGTGGAGATTCAACGCATCGCCAAACAAACCACTATTCAGATTACTAGGTGTGCTTTTGGCTCTGGGGTAATAATTCAGAAAAATGGCAACACTTACACCGTGCTGACAGTGGCTCATGCTGTCAAGAATAGTAACTGCGAAGTTACGACACCAGATAATAGTAAATATCAGATCGCACAGGTAAAAACCTTCCCGAATAGTATCGATCTGGCTACATTCACCTTTACCAGTAATAAAAACTACTCAGTTGCAAAGTTAATCGATAATTCCGATCGAATCGAAGCAACTGAAACTATTTACGTTTCGGGATTTCCGCTCTCTACAGCCATTAAAAATTCCACTTTTACCATCATCAAAGGCGATGTGGTGGCTAATCCGATCGATACGCAACAGGGCAAAGGCTATTCACTAATTTATAGTAATAACACCTTACCAGGTTATAGTGGCGGCCCGGTTTGGAACGACAAAGGTGAATTAATTGCGATTCATGGGCAAGGCGAT
The DNA here is from genome assembly GCF_031422475.1 of Chamaesiphon sp. VAR_48_metabat_403. Classification (NCBI taxonomy): domain Bacteria; kingdom Bacillati; phylum Cyanobacteriota; class Cyanophyceae; order Gomontiellales; family Chamaesiphonaceae; genus Chamaesiphon; species Chamaesiphon sp. VAR_48_metabat_403. The sequence goes on along the minus strand of NZ_JANPLS010000209.1, from coordinate 18,430 downwards.
GTCGATACCAAGCTCCAAGATACAGCTAATGATGGAGTGAGAGTTAAAACTGGTTATAATTTGGGGATTACAGTCAATACTTTCAACAAGTTTGCAGCTTCAGCAGGCTTAAATAGCTCGACAATAATAGCTAGTAATCCAGTCTCTAATCCTGTTAGATCTGCCACAAATAGCACATCTAAGCCATTTGAAAATCCAGTTGCATCGATCGATACATCTAAACTAAAACCAGTCAAACCCAAGCCACTAGACGATCTGATTGCTAGTGCAATCCAAAAACAACGCGAAAGAGACTACCAAGGCGCGATAGCAGACTTAGACCGAGCGATCTCACTCGCTCCCCAAAATTCTCGTTTCTACGTCATTCGCGGGCAAGCTAAGGAGAGGCTAATTAATTCTAAGGATAGTTTCGCAGCAGCTCGTGCTGATTATAATCAGGCGATTGCGATCGATCCTCGCAATGCTGAGGCATATTATCATCGTGCGAACATCAACTTTGGAGATAGCAAAGGAAAAATTGCTGACTTGAATCGCGCTATTGCGATCGCTCCTAATTATGCCATTGCGTATGACGCTCGCGCTAGTGCTAAGTATGAGTCAAAAGATTACCAAGGCACGATCTCGGATATCAATCGGTATATTGCGCTCGTCCCTGATGCAGGTAATTGGACTTACAACTTTCGCGCTCGTACAAAGTTGGCAATGGGACAAAAGAACGGGGCAATTGCCGACTTTAATCTGGCGATCGCGATCGATCCAAAAAACCTACATAATTATTATCAACGGGGTGAAGTTAGGTTGAGCTTAGGAGATAACCAAGGAGCAATCGCGGATTTTACGAATGCGCTCAAATTAGATAGTCGTTATATTCAAGCCTACCAAAGTCGCGGTATGGCTAGGTCTACGGGAGGCGATCGACAAGGAGCGATTTCAGACTTGAGAATAGTGGCCGCAGAATATAAAAAACAAGTTGAAGAGTACCAGAACAATGACAATCCTAACTTAAAAAAAACAGCGCGTTGGTACCAAGATCGATATCAAAAAGTACTCAAAGAGATCGCCCGATTGGGTGGTAATTGAAGGTAAATATTTCATTAGACTTCCTACGAAAGTCATCAATTAATAACTCATAATCCATAACTACCTATGTCTCTAAATATCCAACAAGTCTCAGCATCCGCTCATCAAATTGCTACCAAGTTAGGTATTTCTAAATTCGATCTATCTGGCTCGACTACAGATAGCGTCAGCGTACAGGTAGATCGAGGGGAACCAAAACAAGTCAAAGCATCCAACCGATCGGGTATTACCGTGCGAGTATGGAATAATGAAAATACCGTCGGGATTACTAGCACCACCGATGTAGACGATATCGGTTTAGAACTCGCACTTAAAACCGCTCACGAAGCGAGCTTTTTTGGCATTAAAGAACATGCCCCAGATTTCAGCCCCGAAGCAACTGCGCCAATTGCCGATCTTAAAATTGAATCGGGTGCAGCGGCGACGGTTCCACAATTAATCGACAGCTTAGTAGCAGCCGAACGCAAATTATTAGCCAAACATGATGCGATCGAAAGCGTCCCTTATAATGGACTATCTCAGCAATCTGTAGACCAATTTTATCTCAATAGCGACGGTGCTGTCCGGAGTGATTCGCGCTCTTATACTTCACTTTATCTATATACCAAAACCGAACAGGAAGGGAAAAAGCCTCGCAGTGCGGGAGCCTTTGAACTCAGCCATAGTTTTGAGAAGTTAGATGTCGAAAAGTGTATCGAAGAAGCTGCCGAAAAAACTATCAGTCATCTCAACTATGAGAAAGTTGCTTCTGGTAAATATACGATCGTCTTTTCACCCGATGCCTTTTTGAGTTTGCTCGGTGCGTTCTCGAATATGTATAATGCCCAAAGTATTCTCGACAATCAGAGTTTATCGACATCAGAATCTCTAGGTACGCAGATTGCTTCGCCATTATTATCTGTCGCCGATGATGCGCTGCATCCGAGTAATATCGGTATCGAAACTTTCGATGGCGAAGGAACGCCAACGCGACGGATTAACCTCATCGATAAAGGTGTATTGTCATCCTTTATTCATAGCGCGGGAACTGCCAAACGGATGAATACCCAGCCGACGGGACATGCAAATATGGGATCGAAAATTACGGTTTCTCCTCATTTTTACCATGTTGCTGGTGGCGAGAAAGCAGATGATAAATATGATCTCGATTCAGCCGAAAATGTTATCCTCATTGATGAACTCCAAGCCCTCCATGCGGGCGTACAGTCGCTGCAAGGATCGTTCTCTTTACCTTTTGATGGTTGGGTGGTTAATAAGGGTGTCAAGACCAGTGTGGAGTCAGCTACAGTTGCCGGAGATTTCCGCGAATTATTAAATGCGATTGTCCATATCGAACCCAAGGAAGAGCTAACTAATAGCGGTGTCTGTCCGCGAGTTTGGGTAGAGGGATTGTCGGTAACCGGGGAGTAAGAAGTAAGAAGTAAGGAGGGAAGCCAGATTCAAAGTCCGGCTCTAGCCAGTTCTTAAAACTCACCTTTCCTCCTGCTCTTGAAAAATTCCATCAATATCTCTGCGCCCATTGAGAATCCGAACTATCTGAATACTTCCATCTAAAATGCGATAGAAAATCACAAACTCTGCTGCGGGTAGGCTACGCATTCCTACTGCCAATTCTTCTCGGCGGCGACCAGATTCTGGAAATTGAGACAACAAAATGAGTTTGCTTTGTAATCGTGATACTTTTTCATCCGCGACAGTTAAATTGCTATATTCTGCAAATCCACGCCAAATATCTCGCAGATCTTGTACTGCTGCTGGAGAAAGTTGAATCTGTCCCTTCATTAATCGCGTCTTAGTGCCGATCTACCTTGGTGCTTAATCTCATCAAATAGTTCGTGAATTGTTGCTTCCGTGTAATTTTTACCTGGATGTCGATTATCTCCAGTCAGAGCCAAACAATCGAGTTGCTCGATTCCTACTTGAAGTTCTTGGCGCAGCCAAGAGAGCTTTAATTCTTGTAATTGTGTTTCGGCTAACTGCAATCGATCGATTGTTGTTTGAAAGCTTTCTGCATCTTGAATGACCACCACAGCTTTACCATTGACGGTTAGCACTAGGGGTGATTGACTAGTACACACTTGCTCGACATAGACATTGGCATTGCGCTTAAACTCAGTCAAGGAGTGAATATTTTTTAGACTGATTGACATAAACTTAATAAAGAGTCTAATTAGATACCCTATTATAGTCTGATTCGCTCGACTGTCACAATAGACTTCCTGCGAAAGTCAGGTATTAGGCTTTAGACTTTAGGCTTTAGACTTTAGGCTTTAGGGGGAGATATAGATGAAAACAATACTAGAAAAGATTTTATTCTTACTTTCGCAAGAGGTCTAATGACAGTTTGATTGGCGAGGCAGGGTAAGGGCTATTTAATGCTCCCAGTAAGGAATAAGCTTTAGGGATTAAGTTTTAGGCTTTAGGAATAATCGATTTCCTAGCTCCCATCTCTCCTATGCCAAAATAAATATTGTTAACTCTAGCTCGGAATTAGAAATCATGGCGATATGGCTGGCAATTCCTAGCGGGTTGTTGGTGCGAATTTGTTGGGGAATGGTGCGGATGAGATCGAGTGGAATTGTCAGTAGACTCGGTACTGTTTCGATCGGGATGCCATATAGTTGCCCATCGGTACCTGTGTAAATAGCGATCGCATTAAAATTGGCAATCTCGATGCCAGTCAGTCGGTGGTGGAGATCGACAATCTCGACATCTTGAGTCAGGCTATAGTCTTCACCTAAGAAAACATTACTAATTACCCGATTAATTTTAGCCATCGGAATTCCAAAGCTAATTTCGGCAATCTCGAATACGACTAATTCGATCGTGGTCGAACCGACGGGGGCGATCGGGGCTAATAAGTTGGTAAAATTATCTGTCATGTGGATTGGGAATATTGATGACTATTAACTATTAATTATTTTCTCGATCGCACTCATGAAATCTTGCTCGATGTAGGGTTTGATAAAATAATCGACTGCGCCTAAATGAGCGGCAAATTGACGGTGTTTACTATTGCTCCGCGAGGTGAGCATCGCAACGGGAATATGAGTTAGTGTTGCATCTTGACGATAAATATTTAGGAATTCAAATCCATTCATATTCGGCATTTCCACATCACAGATGACTAACTTAATTTCGCTAGTCTTTTGACGTAAAATTTGGAGTGCTTCTTGTCCATCTTTGGCTGAAAGCGTCCGGTAGCCAAATTTTTCGAGGGAGAGACATAGGCTTTGGCGGGTAGTTACCGAGTCATCGACGACGAGAATCGAGTTAATAACCACACTCGCAGGCGTTACTGGTGGAGCAATCTGCGGACGTTGAGGACGTTCGATGAGTACCTGAATGAGGGTATGCGGATCTAGCACCGGGAGAATTACCCCATCGCCCAAAATCGTACAGCCATAGCTATAACTAGGCGGCGTAATCGACTTACCGAATGGTTTAATAGTTAGCTCTTGCTCGGTAATCATCCGATCGATCTGAAGGGCGACGAGTCGATCTCCACGGCGGATTAAAAACAGTGGTGCCAACCAGTCATCGGGGTTGCTGGCACTACTTTTAAGGGTGTGCGAAATCATTCGTTCGGGGACGGGAATCGCATAAGTTAGCAGCTCGGCAAGGTTATAAACGGGAATCTGGAGATCGCGCCACTGAAAGCATAACTGGTTATCGACGGACGATAATCGATCGGCAGTCGGAACGACAATTTTTTGAATACTATCCGCCGGGAAGGCATAGATGGCATTACCAGCCTGACAAACCATTAATTGGGCAACCGTCAGCGTCAGCGGAATCCGGAGGGTAAAAGTGGTACCGCGTCCGGGTTGCGAGTCGATCGAAATCGTCCCTTTAATCGATTGAATTTGGTCTTTGACGATATCTAAACCCATGCCCCGTCCGGATAACTTGGTAACCTGAGTTGCTGTCGAAAATCCGGGCATAAACAGCAATTCTAATAGTTGCGCTTTAGTGGCAGCAAAGGCATCGGCGGGGCTGATGATTTTGAGTGCGACGGCTTTGTCGCGAATGGCATCGAGATAGATACCACCGCCGTCGTCGGTGATGTCGATAACGGTTTGGCTACCCTGATGGTAGGCGGTAATTGAGATCGAACCGCGTTCGGGTTTACCAGCAGCTTGACGAGTGGCGACTGAATCGATGCCGTGGTCGAAAGCGTTACGGAGTAAGTGTACCAAAGGATCGAGCAGTTTGTCGATCGCGGCTCGATCGACTAGTACGCCAGCTCCGGTAATTTTGAGATCGACTGGCTTGTTAAATTCGATCGACAGATCGTGAATGGTGCGCGGAAACCGATTGAGAATTTCACCTAAAGGTAACATCCGCGACCACATTAAATCGTCGCGCAGATGCGATAACAGTTGTTTTTGCCGATCGATTTGCTGATGAGACTGAGTGACAAATAGCGATAAATCTTCGATCTGTTCTTCGATTTGTGCCAGTTGCTCGATTGTGGCTTGGGCGATGGTATGTACTTCACTATATCGATCGAGTTCTAATACATCAAATTGCTCTTGAAAACTATCGTCGAACGAGCCTGCGCCGAGATTGTCGCTGGGTAACGATGGCAGGCGAGTGGAAATTGATAATGTATCGGCGATTTGGCGTAATTGAGTGCTAATATTCTGGAAGTTTTCGCAGTTGGCGCGCACCTGTTTTAATGTCTGGTCGAATTGTTCGTTAGATACCGCCAAACCATGCCGCTCGATGGCTAGTTCGCCCATCAAATTATTCATCCGCTCTAACCTATCTAGCCCCACTCTTACCGATAGTTGCGATACGGGTGCATGAGTAATTTTTCGCGACTTTTTAACCCGTTTGGGTTTGATAATGCCAGTTGAAGGGGCAAAGGTGGCGGGGGTAATCGGTGCGAATTTATCGAAATTGCGGGTCATCTCGGCAACCAGTCGCTCGACCCGATTTTGACCGATCTCTGGTGGCAGCTCGGCGAACATCGGGACATCAAAGATAGCTGCTAGATCGAAATCGAGATCGTCATCTGGTAAAAATACGGCAATCTGCGGCTCCACATAGCTTGAATTGCCAGGAAGATCGAAAATATCCACCAGATCGAAACTCAAATCTGCAACAATATCGATCTGCCGTGAAACATCAAAATCGAAAATATCTACCAAGTCAAATTCTAAACTGGCGATCGGATCTACGATCGGCACCCAGAGCAGATCTTCGAGCGGAAAATCTAACTCGATGTTAGTTTCCAACTGCCGCACGTCCGTTAATATCGACACATCGATCTCGCTAAGTTCGACAACATCCGCCATCGCCGGATCGAACAGCTCGGCTAAATCGAATAAACCATCAGTCGATGCCGCTAGCGACTCTGGTGCTAACGATCGATCGTCAACTAGCCCGATCTCTAGCTCTGTCTGTACGGGTGTCAAATTCCACCATTGAGTCGAAAGTGGCGGCTCTGCCATTAAGAATGCAAAACCGGGAGAGATCGCACCACATCGATCGCGATCGCCCGTCAGCGCAGCTTCTAAGGCTGCATAAAAATCTACTAGGGCAAAACAACAAATTTCGCGCGCGCGGTCGGGATGGCGGTCTAAAGCAGAAATCGTCGCATGAGCCAACACGCCAAAACCGGGCGTATTCATCATGCTGGCAATCCCGGTAAATACTTCTGATTGCGCTCGAAACTCACCGACGACGATCCGATCGCACTCTGGATCTAGCAGAACGCGTTCGAGTCGAGCTAAACTTTGCGCGATATCAACCTCAAAAATAGATTGCGTTATATCGACACCTACCAGCCGATTATCGGGGATCTGCTGTCCGGCAATTACAAAATGCCCAATCTCATCATCGAGATCGGCAAGAATAATTTGAGTGGTGGTGTGAAAGCCAATCTCTAGACTTTCGCCATTAATCGTAGCGGTAACCAGTCGATCGAGACAATCATAAATCTTAAATAATAATTGGTCTAAATTCCGATCGAACGGTAATTCGGGATGATTGAGCACCCGAAAAATATCTTCGATTTGATGAGCGAGATCGGCAATTTCATCTAGCCCCAAACTCGCTGCCCCGCCTTTGATCGAGTGTGCCGCCCGTAGCAGGTTATTGACCTTAGTCTCACTGCGATCGACACTTAAAGTCACTAGTTCTGTTTCGATCGTCTGCAACATCTTGGGCACTTCCAAGCTGAACAGTTGATAAACTCGATCTCGTAATTCAGGGTCGATGTACATGACTAGGGGATAGGGAATAGGGGATAGGGGATAGAGATTAGGGATAACAGGAGTGAAGAAAAAGAGTTTGGGTGTAGTTGTGTTAACGCGCTTGGCGCGGATCTCTTACCCCCTATTCCCTATCCCCTATTCCCTATCCTCTACCAATGCTACTCAATCTTAAACTGACCGACATTTTTCTGTAACTCAGTCGCCAGTTTGAGTAGATCTTGGAAAGAGGCTTGGACGTTATCGGCGCGGAGGGAGGTTTTGACCGAAATATCGGCAACGCGATCGATACTTTTGGTCACTTGTGCCGAATTTTCCGACTGAAGCAGGGCGGCTTGGGCGATCGATTCGACTAATTCGCCGATTTTGAGACTGATGGCGGTAATCCGATTGAGACTCGCCCGCGTTTCATCGACTAATTTCGTCCCGATGGCGACTTGCTCGGTACCTGCTTCCATTGCCATGACTACCTCACTCGTCTGGGCTTGAATGCTGGCGACGAGATTCTCGATTTCACCCGTTGCGGTGGCAGATTGACGGGCTAGCGATCGGACTTCTTCGGCAACTACCGCAAAGCCGCGTCCCTCTTCGCCCGCCCGCGCCGCTTCGATACTGGCGTTGAGTGCGAGTAGGTTGGTTTGAGCGGCAAAGTTCCCAATCAGACTGACCACTTTCGAGATTTTTTGCGAAGATTCGCCCAAACGCTTGACTTTTTTAGCTGTTTCTGCTACCGTCGTGCGAATCGTGAGAATCCCTTCAACGGCGGAGTTCATGGCGGCATCGCCATCGCGGACGAGTTGCGCCGATTCCATCACCGCCGACTCGGCAGTCAGGGCATTATTAACAACTAGATCGATCGATCCCGCCATTTCCTGAAGTCGGCGCAGAGCCAAGCTGATATCTTCAGATTGTTGCAGGGCTTCGAGCGAGAGTTCGGCAACGGAAATCTCATTAATTGTCGTGGTCGAAACTACTTCCTGCGAGACATTCCGCACGTTATTTACCAAACCCCGCAGGCTCTCGACGGTGGAATTGTACGAGTCGGCGATCGTGCCGATCTCGTCGTCCGTAACGTGAGCGCGAATCGTCAGATCGCCTTGACTGATTCGATCGACTTGCAGCAGTAAATCCCACGCATTTTTCTGGAGTGCTTGACGGGCGGCTTCCTGACTGGCAGCATATCCCGATTGTTGGAGGTTGGCAATTTCTAGTTGCCGAACGAGCTGTCCTTGGCTGAGTGCGGCACCAACTTGAGCGGCGATTTGAGTGAGTAAATTGATTTCCGAGGGTTGCCACTCGCGCATACTTTCGCACATCGTGGCACCGAACAATCCAAAAAAGCGATTATTAACAATAATCGGCGTAGTTAAAATCGATTTAATTTTAACTTGCTGAAAATGGGCGATTAACTCAGCACTGAAGTTGGCATGTCGAACATCGCTAATATTAATAAACGAACCTTCCTCATAACCCTTGCCGAGAATTTCAAACATATATTCGGCAGAAATAGTGGCATTTAAGATCGAAAATCCTGGCAATTCCACGGATTCAGCAATAATTTTGCCCTCACCTTCGCCATTACTATCTACTACTAAAATACTGGCGCGATCGAGTCCCAACGCCGAGCGGAGTTCTGGCAGCGCGATATTGAGAATTTCGGTTTCGTCGCTCGATTGGCGGAGTTTAAGTGTAATTTCGGAGATTAATTGCGACTGTTTTGCTGCGGCTTCGCGTTGTTCGATCAAAAACACTTGGTTGAGAGCCAGAGCCAACTGAGTTGCCAACTGATTTAATAAGTTGATTTCCTCCGGTTGCCAAGCGCGCGGTTGTTGGCATTCATGCCCGATTAATAACCCAAATAATTGAGAGTCGATCGTAATCGGCACGACTAAATTCGCCCGGACTTGAATATCTTCCAACATTTTAATGTGGCATTCAGTCAGATTAGATTGATAGATATCGGCAAATGCCGTAATTTTGCCCTGCTCGTACCCAGCATCTTTAATACAACAATCATCAATTTGCATACCGACGAGCGAGCGTTGTCCCTCTGCTACCGATTCGGCACTAACTTTACCTTTGAAATTTGGATCTAACTCAAAAATTACCGCTCGATCGAGATCCAACGCATAGCGGACTAGTTCGACTGCTGTATTGAGAATGTCTTGCCGTTTGAGCGATTGTCGCAATTGGAGCGTAAAGTTAGACAGAATTTGCGATTTGCGCGCCTCATTTTCACGTTGGGCAAATAACTGGGCTTGATTGAGCATGATACTTATTTGAGTCGCAATTTGCACCAGCAACTCAATCGTGTCTGGCTCCCAATTGCGAGGCGCATCGCACATGTGCCCGACGATCAGCCCGCATAACTTGTTATTAACCAGGACGGGGACGACTAAATTTGCCCGCACCTGCAACCGTTCGAGCATTTGAATGTGGCATTGGCTCAATCCCGCCTGACGAATATCGGCGATCGCCGTGACTCGTCCTTGCTCGTAGCCTGCACCTTGAGTTTTTTGCAAACAAGTATCATCGACTGTTATTCCCAAAATCGAAGACTTACCTACTGCGAGTGACTCCGCAGCAATCGTCGTTTGTAAACTATCATTGAGCATCAAAAATACGGCTCGATCGAGATCGAACACTTGGCGAATGTAATTTAATCCCGTGGTCACGATCGTATCGCGATCGAGCGACTGTCTCAGTTGCAACGTTACTTCAGAGAGTAAATTCTTCCGATATGCCAAGATCGCGCGCTGCTCGATCGACTTTTGTCGTGCCAGTACCAAACCAATTCGTTCGGCAATCGTCGTAAATTTGTCAATCTCTACTTGCGTCCATTTCCGGTTGAAACTACAAGCATGTCCGACGATCGAACCAAATAACTGCCCTTCGATCGAAATCGGTGCCACCAATCGCGATCGAACTTGCAGATCTTCCATCAGTGAGATGTCATCTGCCTTGAGTCCGCCACTATCGTCGAGACTATAAATACTCGACACATCTTCAGGAATAAAATAGTCGCGGTGAACTTCGTATTGCAGATATCGTTCGAGCTGGGCTGCTTCTGGTAACAGCCAATTGGGTTCTGTGGCTGCGGCAATTATTTCGGCTTGCTGTCGATCGTTGCGACCGATGACGAGCGTTCGATCGAGATTAAATTCTTGGCGAATGCTCTCTAGGGCGATATTGAGTAATTCGATCGACTCGATCGGGTCGTTAGTTTGTAGTGCCTGGGATAACATATTCGTCCGCCGCAATTCGACTGCTTGCGTATTCCAGGTCATCATCTGTTCGATCGCCAAACCAAGCCGCTGTCCGGCTTGAATCCCAAAATTTAGTTCCCAATCGTGCCAGCGTCTGACGCGATCGCATTGTTGGATCGATAATAAGCCAATTAATTGTTTGCCCGCTAAAATCGGGATGATAACGATCGATTTGAGCTGAGTTTTGGTAACGAATTTGCGTCGCGCGGGACTCAATTCGATCTGCTGGCAATCTTCGATCGCAATGCATTGTCCCTGCTGATATCGGGCTAATTCCGTTGGCGATTCCACAAAATACATTCGCGCCAGCGGTGTCGCCAACGTTGGTATGCAGCCAGATGCGACGGCTTCGGCAATAACTAGCGTACTGCCATCGGGATTGCACTGCAAAATCGATACGCGATCGGCTTGCAAAATTTTGAGAATGCCACTAGTACCAAGTTGATATACCTGAAACCGATCTAATGATTCTTGAGCGGTGAGGGCAATTTTGCCAAATAATTTATTCGCTTGTGCTGCTAATTGCTGTTGCTGGAGCGTCCGATCGAAGTTGCCGATTAATTGATTGAAACGAGCGGCAAGTTCTTGAAATTCAGCAGTATCTCCCGATTCGAGCGATACTGCCAAATTGCCATTAGCAGCTTCGCCGAGCTTAGTGGTGACTCGATCGATCGACCTACTCAGGCGGCGCACCACTAATGCCGCCACTCCTAAATTGGTAATACCGAGAGAGAAGAGCGCGATTGCCTCCAATTGCCACCGCTGGGTATCCTGTTCTACCGACGAGATTCGGGCTAGTGAAGAATTAGGTTGGGTAATTTTACTGGTCGCCAACCAACCACTCAGGCCGATCGGCAGAATGATAAATGGTAAAATCATCAGCAGAATTTGCCGTTGTAACGATGGCTGGCGCGGCTGGATCGGTGGCGCAACTGCGGGGGCTGGTTGAATGTGAGGTATTCGGTCTGGCGATATCCACAGATCGGAATCGCTGCTAACTTCTACCTGTAGCGTGGTTTCGGTCGGTGTGCGTTCTGCTTGGTCGCGTTCGATCGTATTCATCAGTTTATTTAGCTAAAAAGTAATTTAAATTCGATCGGGAATAGCATGAACGTCGGCCCGATCCAAGATTGCTGGGGCATCCAGCACCAAAAAGTTCTCGCCTGTGGGCGATTCCCAGATCCCCCGCATCCATTTTGATAATTCTGGGTCGAGATGAGCGGGGAGATGAGGGCTAATCAAATCGAGATCGCACCATTCAATCTCGACAATTTCTTCGACAATGACACCGATTGCCGTATCCGATCGAGGATCGATCTCTACTGCGGTCGATGGCGTTCGCGCGTCGGTCACCGCGATGCTATTGAGAATAATGATGGGCTGAAGGCTGCGATACTTGCGAGAGACTTCCCGCCCACCAGCCAATAACACTGCCAAATCGACAATCCACAGAATTTCACCCCGCCAATTATAGACACCCCTAACCGCAGGCGGTAGATGTGGCATCGGCACCACTCTGGAAATCGGAATATTTACCAGTTCCATCACCCGATCGATCTCAATTAAAGCCATCAAACCGGGCTGGAGCAAAAACCGCAAAAATTGTTGTTGAGTTCGCGCTCCTGGCTCGACAACTAATGACGATCGATGTGTTTTACTATCGCTGGCTAAATTCACCCCATCTTCCCTCAATTGCAATTTATATTTTGCTAGTTAATTAACGATCGTCTATCCTCAAAATCAATAGCGATCTCGATTCGATCTTCTAGTTTTAACTAGCTAGCTTCTGAATGACTTCAATAAATTCAGTTTGATTTACTGGCTTTGTTAAATATAAATCCGCACCTTGCTTCAAACCCCAAAACCGATCCATGTCGGTATTTTTAGTCGAGCACATTACCACGGGTATCTTCTGGGTCTCTGTCTGAGACTTAATCGTTCGACAAATCTCAAATCCGCTGCGTCCCGGTAGTACAACATCTAAAAAAACAATATCCGGTTTGTTAGAACGTAGATAATTTAAAGCTTCTTCACCATTCATTGCCGAAATTACTCGCCAACCCAAGGTTTCCAAATAACAAGTTAAAATCATCAGATCTGTCTGAACATCCTCGACAATCAATGCTGTAGACATGCTAGTTACCATCTATATAGCTAAAAATATTTATAATTACTTGACCAGTGCCATTTGGAGATATTTACGGGCGATTTCTAGGACTAATTCTGCTTGGACTGGTTTAGTCACAAAATCAGTCGCCCCAACGACTTTAGCCCGCACTCGATCGATCACGCCATCGTTGCCTGTCAAAATGACAATCGGTGTATTCTGAAACGCCCCAATTTTTCGCAGCCGACTACAAATTTCATAACCGTTAGCATTGGGCATCACCAAATCTAGAAAAATCAACTCTGGCTTTTTGGCAATGGCAATCGGAATTGCTTTGAGCGAATCCATGACGCTGATAAACTGATAACCTTCTTGGTGGAAAATTTGTTCTAATCGATCGCATACGAATGGACTATCATCGATACAGAAAATTAAGGGAATCTTCGCCCCCAGTGAATGCTTACTTTTGGCAACGGGACTGACAAAATCGGGCAGATCGATGAGACTGAGCATTCCCGATTGCAGGTGCCCTCTAAACGATTGACCGATCGCTGCTGGCGATTTACGCGCCTTGATGGCAATTTCCCGAATGGTATGTTCGCCATTAAGGACAAATTGTAATGCTTGATAGGCAGATGGTGAAACTATCTGTTGAAACTCTCGATGAGCGACGATTTTGATGGATCGATCGGGTAAAATTCCGGTTAGCCCCACCTGTTGCCATTGCTGCTGTTGTTGTACGGCAAGCCCCAATGCGCGATCGATATCGATCAGTGTTAGCTGTGGGCTGAGTCGATCTTGCTCGATTTGTTGATAGGTGACTTCTTCGGCTTGAACGATATCAAACAATACTTCCACGATTGTCGTTTGGATATGTTTGATTAAGTTATTTCTGGTAATCCGCCCTTGTTTAGCCCAATTGACTAATAAATAATATTCCCAACAACTATTCAGCTCTGCTAAGGTTAATGCCGAAATATCGGTCAGTGTTTCAATTCGGGTTTGCAGACTTTCGGCATTACTGCCGTCTACACCCATAATGGTGGTATTTCTCACCCACCGACGAATTGGATGGCTACCGCCAGTAGCATAAAGGATGCGACCGAGATAGATATAGAGACACCATTCTTGTCCCAATGAACTTTTTAGTAAAATATGTCCACTGAAATGTTGGTGCTTGATCTCACTCAACTCAGTAGCCAAGCCATCCAGCGTTATATATTCAGCAACCATGTGATTTTTCCGTTTTCAGCTACCATGTGGGACTTTTTTAGGGCTAGTTAGTATCGATGCTGGATCGCGATCTCTAGTATCGTTTGTAAGGTGGGGATGCCGAGTGTCACTGGCTAGTTGGGATCGATTCTGTCAGATCGCTTGTGCCCAGTGTCGTCTGTAAGATTAGTATGCCCAGTTCGATCTGGTTTCGCTCACTATCAAACTAAGTTTCTCGATTGAATCGCCAGGATTTGGGGTTTGACAAGTTGGTAGCAACGATCGAGTTACCCCTGCTCCAACAGATTTACCTATTTAGCCACCGCCGCGAACTATTTAAAGAATTATCTAGATATCTTGACAAAAGCTATTTTTTGTTCGTTACGAGCATTTTCGACCCAATTAATTTGTTAAAAACTAAATTAGGCGATTCCTTGCCGTTGGTTTTCTCCAATCGCCGTAAGTCGAAACCCGATCGATGGGGATCGTCTTTATCGGGAATCACCTTCTCCGTAGTTGTAGCTTATTACAAACGGATGTATGCCGATCGAGAGATCTGAAATCCGTACATTTACAGATCGACACTATTGTCAAATTACTGTTAATATTCTTAATATAATGGCAAAAGTTCAGATCGCAAATCTAGATCGCTGTCCCAGCCGGGACGATTTTGCTTAACACCCATACTAGGAGTGAATTATGTCTAAGTCCTTCGACCTTTCCCTAGAGCAACAATTCAATATCCGATCGTTCGAGCATCAAGTTAAAGATATGAGCCACGCACAGGCACAGGAATTTTTAGTCAACCTGTACAGACAAATGGTGCTTCAAGAAAACAGCTACAAAAACCTACTCAAACACCAATGGGGGATTGAGGAACCAAATCAACAAGCCGCTTAATTAGCAGGTTAATTTCCATATTGTCGCTAGTCTGCGACCTCCCTCTCTGTCTGAACGCGCTAAGGTGGGGATTGGGGCGTAAACTGTTCGACGTCACAACATTAATCGATTTAACATGGTATCGGAGCTATTGCTAGTTGTACAATGGTCGAGATTGTAACTCGCCAAAGTTGCCATCGCCGTATCTACTAGATAGCTATTTTATGTTTGATTGCATTATCGTCGGTGCTGGCCCTGCGGGAGGCAGTGCAGCCTACCATCTAGCCAAGCAAGGTAGATCGGTATTAATTCTAGAAAAAGATGCTCTCCCTCGGTATAAACCCTGTGGTGGTGGCGTATCGCCTGCGATCGCGCAATGGTTCGATTTTGATTTTAGCCCAGCGATTTCTTGTCGTGTTGACACCCTGCGCTATACCCTAAATTTAGAAGATCCAGTCGATGTTAAGCTCGAAAATCAAGAACCGATCTGGATGGTAAAACGCGATGTATTCGACCATTTTCTCGTTCAGCAAGCCCAAAAGCAGGGTGCCGAATTACGGGACAATACGGAAGTAAAAAGCATCGAATTTAAAGTCGATCGCTGGCAAGTAACTACCGCTAGTGGTACCGTCGAAGGCAAATATATCATCGCCGCCGATGGAGCCAAAGGTAATATGGCAAAATGGCTGGGCTTTAAAGATCGCAAACGTCGTCTGGCTGGCGCACTAGAAGTCGATGCCCCCAGCGACAACGTAGTCAACACCATTAACTTTGAATTTGGCTTAGTCAAAAACGGTTATATTTGGAACTTTCCCAAAGCCGACGGATATTCGATCGGAATTGGCACATTTCGCGGCGGTGAAGCCCAAGACTTCAAAAAAATTCTCGATACCTACAGTACGGGTGCATTTGGCATCGATATCAATAAATTCAAACAATACGGGCATCCCCTCTGTCTGTGGGATGGCGATCAAAAACTCCATACCCAAAATGCTGTTTTAGCTGGCGAAGCCGCCTGCGTCGTCGATCCGATGACAGCCGAAGGTATCCGTCCCTCAATTTTTTCAGGGATTAAAGCGGCTGAAGCGATTCACTCCGCCCTCGGCGGTACCAGTAATGCTCTAGAAAAGTATACTGAAATTATGGCAACCGAATGGGGCGCAGATATGAAGTGGGCGCAACGGTTAGCTACAGCTTTTTATCAGTTCCCTAAAGTCAGTTACAAAGCCGCCGTCAAGCGTCCTTCGGCAAGTATGACGATGGCACGGGTGTTAGCTGGGGAACTCAGTTATTCGGATATTGCAGGTAAAGCAATTAAGAAACTCAGCGGGAGTCTGTTTGGAAAATAATTGCAGCTAGATCTGTATAGATACCCGACTTTTTGGAAAAGTCGGGTATCTGCCCCCACCAACTTGTAGATTTAGATCGAAGTCTTTTACCCCACACTTCTCCTGGCTCCAGACGCTACGCTACGGCTGTCGTATCGCCAAGGGCGAGGCTACGCCAACAGTGCATCGCCCCAACCCTCCCCTTAAACCTAAAACCTAAAGCCTAAAGCCTAAAGCCTAACCCATGACATACAAAGAACTAGAAATCGATACCCCCACACCCGTGCTTTCCTGGGCGGGACACGATTTGGCAAAACCAGAAACCAAAATGGCAAAGAATGTTGCTTCTTTACCGTTTGTGTTTAAACATGTCGCTCTAATGCCAGATGTTCATTTGGGTAAAGGTGCTTTAGTTGGCTCTGTAATTGCGACTAAAGATGTCGTAATTCCGGCGGCTGTAGGTGTCGATATTGGTTGTTTTACTGGTGATACTCTCATACCGCTGGTAGATGGGAAAGATTATCCAATTCAAGAGCTAGCACAACAAGATCGAGAATTTATTGTCTATGCTTGTACTCTTACAGGTAAGATTGTCGCGGCGACAGCAACGGCTAAATTGACTAGGAAGAATACATCTTTAGTTAAAGTGATTCTAGATAATGGGGAAGAGATTATTTGTACCCCAGATCATCAATTTATGTTGAGGGATGGCAGTTATCAACAAGCTTTTAGCCTGCAACCGGAAACATCGCTGATGCCCTTCTATTCAAAAGTAGATCGAGATGGTTATACCCTAATCGTGCAACCTTATTCAGGTAGATGGAATCGAGCACATTGGATCGTGGCTAGATCTGGAATTTTAGGAGATGTTCCTAGATTTGAAGGACAAAGAACGATTATTCATCATCGTAACTTTATTCAATCTGATAATCAGCCCAACAATTTAGAGTTTATGGGCGATCGAGATCATTCTGCCTATCATCGTAGTTTATTCGAGCGCAATCAACATTGGCAATCGGTAGAATTTGAACGGCGGAGAGTTGCTGCAATTATTCAGAAAGCTCAAACTCCAGCAGGAATAGATTATTTTGCCCAACGAGGAACGAAAAATATCCTCAAGTATATGCAGGAACAGCCAGAACATTTTCAACAAGCTGTTGCTGGAAATGGAGAACGTGGTAAGGGTTATTTAGTTGCTTATAATCAGAGCGAACGTGGGAGAATTAAGTCAAAAGAGATAGCCAATAGATTATATACTTGTGAGATTTGTGGAGCCGAAATCAAGTCACCGATCGGATTGCATAATCATCGTAAGAAAGAACACAAGTGCAATCATAAGGTTGTCGCCGTCATACCACTCGATCGCACTGAAGATGTTTATTGCCTGACTGTGCCAGAATATCATAACTTTGCATTATCGGCAGGGGTTTTTGTTCACAACTGTGGGATGATGGCAATTCAGACACCATTTAAGGGTGAAAAATTGGATGGAAAACTTAAAAAAATTCGACTCGATTTAGAAGCTCAAATTCCTGTTGGTTTTGAAGAAAATAAACAAATTACTAAAGATGCCACTAATTGGCAAGGTTGGCAAGATTTCGCCGAATTGCACAAAGGGGTCAGCGGTTTAGAAAATAGAGCGATGCGGCAACTCGGCTCGTTAGGCGGTGGAAATCACTTTATTGAAGTTTGTATCGATACCGAAAATAAAGTGTGGTTAATGCTGCATTCTGGCTCTAGAAATATCGGTAATAAACTCGCCCAATGTCATATCGAAACCGCTAAAGATCTCGCTAAATTAGCCGATCTGAGTTTACCCGATCGAGACTTGGCTTATTTCGTCGCTGGTACGCCCGAATTTGCCGCCTACTGGCGCGATTTACAATGGGCGCAAGATTACGCCAAAACCAATCGCGATGTGATGATGGCGAGATTTATGCGGATTATGGAGCAACATCTTAATGGTGGTAAAAAGATGAAACCATTACTTGAGATTAATTGCCATCATAATTACGCCGAAAAAGAAATACATTTCGGCGAAGAAGTCTATGTAACGCGTAAAGGTGCCGTGCGCGCCCAGAAAGAAGATTATGGAATTATTCCCGGTTCGATGGGGACTAAATCTTATATCGTTAAAGGTAAAGGTAACGCCCAAAGTTTCTGTAGTTGTTCTCACGGCGCGGGACGGATTATGTCGAGATCGATGGCAAAAAATACTTATACTTTGGACGATCTAATCGCTCAAACTAGTGGTGTCGAATGTCGTAAAGATGCAGAATTGCTCGATGAATTTCCAGCAGCCTATAAATCGATCGATAAAGTGATTGAAAATCAATC
>NZ_JANPLS010000208.1:0-2568 GCF_031422475.1 Chamaesiphon sp. VAR_48_metabat_403 | reverse complement strand
ACAGTAGTCGGCGTAGTTTAGAGGTGCAGCAAAACCACCGCACACCACATCGCCAAGTACATCGAATAAAATAATGTCGTACTCGTCAAAAGCATTTAATTCTTTGAGCAGCTTAACTGTCTCTCCTACTACATAACCACCGCAACCAGCACCAGCGGGAGGCCCGCCAGCTTCGACGCAATCCACGCCACCATAACCTTTGTAGATGACATCTTCTGGCCAGACATCTTCGTAATGATAATCTTTTTCTTGAAGTGTATCGATAATCGTCGGAATCAAGAACCCAGTCAGGGTAAAGGTACTATCGTGCTTGGGGTCGCACCCGATTTGCAAGACTTTTTTGCCACGTTTTGCCAACGCGACGGAGATATTGCAACTAGTTGTGGATTTGCCAATCCCACCTTTGCCATATACTGCCAGTTTCACGATCTGCTAGTCTCCATTACTTTGTGGTGTGATAAATAAGTCGCAAGTGGTTCTCCTTACTAAGAATTAGAACGCTGACTTTTGTTAAATGTGAGTGAGTATCTATAAAATTTTTGCTACGTCTAGCATTGTCCGCTAACTTTCCCGGAAATGGGTGAAAAGTTACAATTCGATCGAGTGTTTAATTTGCTGAATATTTTTATGACAGATGTCTCGATCGAGCTGTTTGCATTTTAGCTAGGTTTTACATTTAAAAATCAGCGCGGGTCGGCTCTGACTGGCAATTTAAAGCTAAATGGCAACAATAGCAAATAGTGCTCAAACGCTATCATAGAGCAGATAATATGCAACCATTCCTCGTCGTAGTGTGGATTGGATGCAGGTAAAGGTCGTAGGTGACTAGTTAGTATCGTCGGATAGCTCGAACTGTGGACTCAAATGGCGTTAATCGGCGATAGTGAGCGATCGAAACCCGATCGAATCATCAATTAAATCTTGACTCGATCGAGTATTTGTAAACATTAGTTAATTTTCTAAATTAGCGATCTTTTTGTAAAAAAAAGTTAAGTTATCGCAATCGATCGTGGCAGAATATTCAAGAACGATCGGAGAGTAACCTTGTGATTTCAGTTGAATACGTGCTGGCAGATCCAGAATTTAGACCCCAACGCGCTGTAGATAGAGCTGCGGCTTTGGATGTGAAGGCTTATTTACCTGCTGCACCTACAGGCGATGTGTTGGAATCAGTCAAAGCGATACAAGCTGGCTTTCAGCATCAATATCCCGCAGGTTCGCTGTACATCAATGGCAAGCAACTCGCAGAAACGGTGACGTTAGAGATATTGCAGCAACACGAACCGCAACTGCGATTTTTCACCCTCGCTCCAGGCGAACAAAAAATCGTTAATGCCGGATTTAAGGTGGGTTTGAGTACCGATGACCCCGATAAGATTGCCACCATGCTGGTGTGCCCCAGAAGTGGCTTGGCGTGCAAGAATTCGATTACAGTCATTAATGCACCAGGAATTGTAGACGAACACTATCCCGACTGGGTGGGGATTGGGTTAGTCAATCACGGTAGGGATCTACATCTATTCAGTCACGGCGCGAGAATTGCTCAAGTGATGTTTTTAGAGGTGTGTGTGGCGCAAGAGCGGGTAGTAGACGCCTTGACGACGGTGGGCGAACGCAAGGGTGGATTTGGACACACGGGGGTTTGAAAGATTAAATTCATCTCCCCTTTTTTAATTTTGCCAAGGCAGACTCAGCAGCCTGTTTCTCGGCATCTTTTTTGCTACGTCCTGTACCCTCGCCACAAAATTTGTCACCAACATAGACCTTCGATACAAATTCTGGACTATGATCCGAACCGCCTTTTTTTTCAGTAATATATTTAGGAGGAGTTGTATGACCATCTTTTTGGACAAATACCTGAAATTGATTTTTCGGGTCTAACTCTGAGCGAACGATCTTAACTTCTGGATGAACAGAATCAAATAATTCGTAAATCAAGGGACGAATATTTTCAAAATCACAACCCTTGTCTAGATAGTAAGCTCCCACAACTGCCTCGAAAGTACTACTAAGCAAATTTGGATTGAGAGAACCACCATCCAGCCTTGCACCTCGTCCTAGTAGCATTTTGGAATCTAATTCCATTTCAATTGCAAACTTGGCAAGTTGCTCTTCATCCACCATTGCTATGCGTCGTCGAGTCATTTCACCCTCCCCCATTTCAGGATGACGTTGATATAGATACTCGCCGCTTACAAATGAGAGAATAGCATCTCCAAAAAATTCTAGCCGTTCGTTGTCGCTTACTGCCCGGAAGTGTTCGTTGCGATAGGAGCGGTGTGTTAGTGCCTGATGAAGCAGTTTTTCGTCGTTGAATATTAATAGTTTGTGCATTTGCCTAAAAATCGACATTTAACCGTACAGCTCTCTTGTAATGTATGAAATCATACCTGTCAATGATTGTATGCCAATCGAATAGTAGGATAATAGGCTTTGGCAAAACACTCGACCACCGCTAGGCAGCGCGCAAGCTTCGTGTATGAATATAGTAGATCAGACGTATCTAGAGATCCTCGACCGAATCCTCTCAGAGGGTACTAGAGAAACCAACCGCACAGGTACGGATAC
>NZ_JANPLS010000207.1:0-5125 GCF_031422475.1 Chamaesiphon sp. VAR_48_metabat_403 | reverse complement strand
CCTTCCAGATGCCGAAAGCATCTTTTCGATCGAGTGGGGGTGCTTGCACCGATTGATTATGCTTTGCAACAAAACCCTCAATATAGTGTAGGGCTTCCTGTTGCACCGACTCTGGTAGTCGCTGAATTTGTTCGAGGAGTGCTTGCTCCATACGATTATCAAGGGCAATTAAAGATGTATTCCTATTTTAGCTCAAGTCTGTGAGAGCGCACTCATAAGTAGAATTTCTCCCTGTTAGGTTGGGTTGAAGCCCTCAAAACCCAACAATTCCAGTGTTTGAGGCTCGATCGATCGCTATTGGGGAGTATTTTTATATCCTGTTGGAATTATCGATTACCTCCGGTAGGCTACGCCAACGATTACCTAGTTCGAGAAACCCAGCAATTTCAGTGTTTGAGGTTCGATCGATCGATATTGAGGAGCATCTTTGTATCCTGTCGGAATGATCGATCGATTACCTAATTCGAGAAACCAGACAATTTCAGTGTTTGAGGCTCGATCGATCGCCATTGAAGAGTATCTTTATATCCTGTCGAAACGATCGATCGATTATCTACTTCTGCTTCACTCTCGCCAGCGTACAACTGCTGTTGTCACTATCGAAGAGAGTATCAAACCTGCTAAATTAACAGGTGAAACATTCTTGTCAACATATTCACCTGTGGCTAAATTACCCAATGCTGTTATCGATAACGTCTTTACCCTGCAACGTCATCTAGTTGAATGCGTCGATGATACTACCGCTATGGAATTCAGACTGTGGCAGCAGATTGGCGAAACAGCAGAAACCTTGCCAGAATTGGAAGAGCTACAGAATATTAGAGAGCGGCTAGTAAATTCATATTCGCGCCTACAGAACATCCTGCTGAGAATTGCCCAATCTCAGCCAATTGCCGCCAGGGATATGCTAGATTTACTGTATCGATCTATGGAGCAAGCTCAATTTTTTATAGATGCCAGTATTGCCAGCTTGCAAGATATCCAACGTAATTGGAATTAGCTATGGAAACCAAATTTAAAATTCCCGATCCTGAAACTAGAGCTAAAACTCTTGCCAAGCTTAGAGAAGCTCGTCATCAAGGGGATTTAGCAATTCTTATGCTAGATGAAACACTTGCCTTAGCTGACGCACATCTTCTCCAACAACGTCGCGAAAGATTGTTAGGTAAAACAGATTTGATTATCGATTCTCCCTGAGGAGAGGCTTACGCCAACGAACATAACATCCCTACAGGCGACAAATTGTAACCAATGAGATTTTCTCGCCGTAGAGCGAGCCTCAAATACCAGAATTGCTGGGTTTTGAGGCTCGCTCTCTATGAAGGCGCATCTTTATACTCTGTCAAAATGATCGATCGATTACCTACTTTGAGAAACCCAATAATTTCAGTGTTTGGGGTTCGATCGGTCGCTATTGAGGAGCATTTTTGTATCCTGTTGGAATGATCGATCGATTAACTTGGGTTCGATCGTCGTTAATTCGATCGTTACAACATTTGTGGTAACATTGAGAAGAGGTTCCCAAAGGAGAAGGCTTCTGCTGAGGCAGGGGCTTCGCCAACGATATTCCCTCTAGCCAAAAGTAATTATGCTGCTAAATATCAAAAAACGCGGTAACTCACTGAGTATCATTGTCCCCAAAGAAATGGCAACGAGCATGAGTGTTGAAGATGGCGACACTCTCTTCGCCACCAAAACGCCATCGGGATATGAGATTTCCGCATACGAGCCTAGTTTCGCAGCTAAAATGGAAGCAGCTCGACAAGGGATGAAAAAATATCGCAATGCCTTAATCGAGTTAGCAAAATGAGCGAACCTTGTTGGCTGGATCCTCGTGATGTTTGTGCCATTCACAATGAAATCATTGTTCAATCTGGTGGTGATGTTGGCATCCTCAATGAAGGTGCTTTAGAATCAACCTTAAATAAACCCAAAAATCTGTATTGCTATGGTGAGGATATAACTTTATTCCCATTAGCAGCAGCTTACGGCTATGGACTTGTCAAGAATCATTGTTTTATAGATGGTAACAAAAGGATTGCGCTGATTGCTGTTTACACATTTCTATCGATTAATGGAATCGAACTGACAGCATCAGAAATTGATGCTGCAAATTTTTTCTTAGAGCTAGCAGCAAGTCAAGAAAATCAGGAAGAAGGAATGAGTAGATTGGTAAACTGGCTGCAAATCAATAGTGAGATTTCTTCCCGTAGGCTGGGTTAAGCCTCGAAGCACAACAATTTCAGTGTTTGAAGCTCGTTCGCGTAGCGTACCGGAGGTAATCGGTATTGAGGAGCATCTTTATATCCTGTTGGAATGATCGATCGATTGAAACTCAACAATTTCAGTGTTTGAGATTCGTTGGCGTAGCGTACCGTAGGTAATCGTTGGCGAAGCCTACCGGAGGTAATCGGGATTGAGGAGCATCTTTATATCCTGTCGAAACGATCGATTACCTTTGGTTCGATCTTGGCTATGCTTCCGTCGTCCAATTTTCGATCGTCAAATTAGGGATTCGATCGAATTGATGACTGACGGATGAAGTATAGTCCTTGTTTGCTGGGTGGTTGGATGGCATTCATGCGTAGGATCGATCGTCAGATCTATAGTGATTTTATTGTCTCCGATACAGAAGACTCCCATATTGACTCAAATTCTTCTGCACTAATTATGTAATCTGACTCGATATGTGACTCTAAGAACTGCCGATCGCACAAAGAAATTCCACCGATCTCTGCATGATTAATTTGCTTAGAATTAAACAGCCTGCGTCCATAACACTCTACTTGTCGAACAGCCCAACCCTCACTATCTAATTCGACATACTGAGTGCCTATACCTAGTTTGGATTCTGATGGGAATTTCAAATATTGTTTCATAGAAATGTTCTGCCAGATCGAATGATTAAATTATGAATATTCAAATCCATAGAACTTGGATGTAAATAAATATATTCATTACATTGCACAATTCCTAGATCTAAAACATCAAACTCAATAAAATAATCTAGTTTCTCCAGATGTCGAGTTCCTCCCATTGTGTACCAGGAAAGTTGTAGTAAAGAAATCTGACCAGATTCTATTTGCAATTGGGTCATCTGAGACTGAGATCTAGCTGCAATCGTCTCTGGTGCAATATTTGTAAAATACTGACCTTCTCCGAACAGAACATCTCTACCATTCTTTTTTGTTGATGAGGGACGAAAGACCCCACTCTCTATGATAGCAAAATGTCCATATTCAGTGGCGTTACAGAGGGAATTAACACAAGAATTAAATTAATTATCCGTCAAAGCTATGGATTTAAAAATTTTGATTTGATGAAAGAGAAGTTATTAGCTTGCTTATCACCATATTAGCAGGAGATCCCCAGATTTTTGCTCTTTTGGCAACCCCTTGATTTACCAGCGGTTATTGAGACGTTACAATCAGTTCTCGATCCTACTGGGCAGCATCCGATCGAACTTTACCGACTGCTGCTTCAATTTTTTGCTTCAATTGTGCGTCGATCTTGGGAATGATCTCGATCGCGCCCATATTTTCGATAACTTGTTCCTTGGAACTGGCTCCAGTAATGACCGTACTCACATGAGGATTGCTAGCACACCAGGCGATCGCCAATTGTGAGAGCGTACAGCCTAATTGTGCGCTAATCGGGCGCAGACGTTCGGTAGCGGCAATCCAGTCGCTATTGGTAACTGTTTGTTGTAACCACGAGTAGCCCGGTAAAGTCGATCGACTCCCCGCTGGCACACCATTGGCATATTTACCCGTGAGGACACCAGACGCGAGCGGACTCCAAGTAGTCAAACCCAATCCCTGCTCGTCATAGAGACTGGCATATTCGGTTTCAACGCGATCGCGGTGAAATAAATTATACTGGGGTTGCTCCATCACGGGCTTGTGCAGGTGGTGTCGATCGGCAATTTCCCACGCACTGCGGATCTCGGCTGCCGACCATTCTGACGTGCCCCAGTAGAGGGCTTTGCCCTGTTGAATCATATCGTGCATCGCCCAAACGGTCTCTTCGATCGGGGTGTTCGGATCGGGACGATGGCAAAATACTAGATCTACATAGTCCAACTGTAAACGTTGCAGCGAAACATCGATCGCGTGGTGGAGGTACTTACGATTGAGTGTATTCTTGCGATTTGGCCCTTCAGCAATTCCCCAATAAAACTTAGTGGAGACAATATAAGATTCTCGTTCCCAGCCTAACTGCTGGAGTGCATCGCCCATCAAGGTTTCAGCTTTACCGCCAGCATAGACTTCGGCGTTGTCAAAGAAGTTGACACCCGCATCTCTGGCGGCGGCGAGGGTTTCGATAGCCACATTTTTGTCTACCTGATTGCCGTAGGTGATCCAAGATCCCAGCGACAGTTCACTGATTTGTAAGCCAGAATGTCCCAAGCGGCGATATTTCATGCTCGATTCTCCTTGAAGGAACTCAAATTTGCAGGTAACTAAATTGTTGTGCCCCAGTGACGATCGTTAGCTGTTAACCATTGGATTGTGGCGAGCAAGGGGTTGAAGCTAAGCTCATGAGATTCACTAGCTCCCAAATTGCGATCGGGGCAGATCTTTATCTTAACCATCTGGCTAGTGCTTGTCTTTGCGATTTACACTAAAGGCTCTGGTTATCCACACGCAAACTTTTCAGCTTCGTTTCCGCTGGTGTTCTACCCCCCAACCCCCCCCTTATAAAGGCTAGCCATTACCCACAGAGCGTGTATTTTTCGCAGTGCGAAAAATACACGATCTGTCCCCGCTAGGTGGGATGCGGAGGCTGATGGAGAAGTCGCCACATTGTCACCAGATCCGTCAATCGCGAGAAACCTCGCCAAATCGTCTTCACACCCGGTACGCCATCGCCCCGTCGGGCTAAAAATCCACCGAGTTGAGCTAGCATCAGCACCGCCTCACCCAAGGTCGGTGGCTCTGGTGGTGGTTGACCCTGACCCAGATGATGACAAGCTAAAGCTTGCCATTCATCTGGTTCTAAGATGCACTCACAAGAAACGGCGGGATTAACTCTAGATGTATAGGTGAGCCACAATAATCGCCATGCTACTATTGAATAAGTCACAAAAGCTCGTTTCAATCGATCGGCAGTTTCTAACTGTAAT
>NZ_JANPLS010000206.1:0-6517 GCF_031422475.1 Chamaesiphon sp. VAR_48_metabat_403 | reverse complement strand
GCGGAGAAATCGATTTATGACAGATCGGAAGGAGGTATCGAAGATCGTCAAAAATTACGCGGTGTTTTATTTCGATCGGGTAAACAGCAACAGGATATCGTCCAACAGGAAAATTTAGCGACTATGCGCGCTAAAACCCTCATTCAAACTCATTGGGATGCCTATCAAGCTTTAGTAATTGCCATGCAAAATCGCACTACTGTCGCCGAATGTTGTCATGAAATCGATCGGCTTAAATTAGTGAGCCAATAAGCGATCGAATTTTAACATAATCGGCGATTCTATCCTGTTATTATCTGAGATATTACTCGGCACTTAATTCGATATCGCCCGATCGAACTTTTTTAGACTGCCTAATTTTAGCACGCAGCCCCCAGTCACAATTAAACCGATCGAGCCACAAATAGCACCCGAAATTGCCAATTTTTCAATCCAAGTGTCTTCTGCGCTCGTACTAATAGCAGCAGATGACAGGATCGCTCCCAATATTTTATCGGCCCGATAGCTCATGCAAACTGTAGTAGAAACGCCCAAAACTGATTGGCAACCAGTACTCGCGATGGCACTGATGCAAGGTGCGATCGTGCTCTGTTGGATTGTGTATCGGATGTACCTTCCCGATTTATTGGGACAGTTTGGTTTTCCTAAGGATTCGGCAGTGGTAATTTTGGCGATCGAAGGTTTTTTGGCAGTCTTAATCGAGCCGCTATTTGGTAGTTTGTCCGATCGCCAAAAGACATTATGGGGGTTAAAAGGGCCATTTGTGACGATCGGGGTGTTGCTTTCGGCTGGATTGTTGATAATATTGCCGTCGATCGTGTTATTGGGCAATCCTGATAGCTTGATTCGGTGGTTATTTATTGCCCTGGTAATTCTGTGGGCGATGGCGATGGCGATGTTTCGATCTCCGATGTTAGCTCGCTTGGGCGAATTTGCCTGTCAGCGCGACTGGCCCTATGCGGCTAGTGTATTAACATTAGTTGGTACGCTGGCGGGAACTCTAGCTTTGCCTGCTTCTAAGCAAGTTGTTAAAGGACTGGGGGCGGGGTCAGCATTTGCGATTAGTTCGATTATTTTGCTACTCTCAGCGACCTTATTGAACCGCTCTCAAACGACTCAAGTGCGATTGCCAGACATTACCGCAGACGATCGACAACCTGCGGCCCGAAACCTATTTTTAGTCGCGCTAACTGGCTGCACCATCACTATGGGCGTTATTTTAACCCAACAGTTGATTGGTTTGGTAGGAAAAGAGCAAACGCCGATGTTAATGACATTATTTCTCGCCGTTCAACTAATTACAGTACTGCCGATCGGTTTGGCGGCAAAGCGGTGGGGTAATTTACAAACCATGCTCGGTGGCTTAATCGTGTTAGCGATCGGTTTCTTACTGCTGGTACTACCTGGTATTCATGCCGTAGCCGTGCTGTTGTTGGGTGTAGGGATGAGCTGTGTCGGTGTCGGGACGATTCCCTTTGCTTTGAGTATGGTACCTCTGTCTAGAGGCGGTTTAGGCATCGGCTTCTATTTTGGGGGTGCTGCTTTAGCTGGAGCGTTATTTAATGTATTTATGTCTGTCGCCCGTCAATTACCCTTAATCCCCGGCTGGGTGGTGGGTTTAGTCTCACTGGCGATCGCGATGGTGGCATTATGGATCGGTCGATCGATGGTCGTCAAACAAGATCTGCCGCTGCCAAATACTTAGATCGAACCAGCCTTTTTTGGTTAGCTCCTTTGTCCCCCAGTCCCCGCGTTCCCCGCTCCCCGCACATTATAATCAATACACGGTTAACACCGAATACTTGGATGCATCACCAAGTGCTTAGGCTGGTTGTCAGATGACAGCTACGCTATTTTTCTTTTATTGCTACTGGGCAACCACCACACTCAATCATGATGCCATGACTATCGATTTCGATCCGAAACTATCTTATCTAGAATACATTAAGCGAAATCAGGTAGAAATCACTGACACCGCCGCTTTACAGCTCAACCATGTTTTGGATAATTGCCAGTGGGAGCAACCCCAGACGGCTTTAGAGTGGAATAATCTCGCCGTCGCCGCCTTAATTGCCGCTGAAGGCTGCGATAACTCACTCACACATGGTCTGTATGCCGAAATCGCTTTTGATGCCGTACAAGCAGGTGCAGAGTTAAATCGACACCCATTATGCGCGGCACATTTAGCTTTACTTAATTGTATGTTGGGCAATTATAGCGAGGCGGCGCGGATTGCTTTTAGTGCCTTTATTAATAATCTTCAACCTACCTACACCGAGCGTAAAATCGAGCCGGGGATTGTATATATTCCGCCGTTGACGCGCACGCACATTACTAATGGGAGAAGCGAACAATTACAACGGATTTTAACTACAGATAATGGCTATACCCAAGCCATGTTGATGCTCACAGAGGTATTGTGTCGCACTCAGATCGTGTTGGATAATCATACCGGGTTGCGACTATTGCATCTGATGAATCAATTGATGCCAGATCTAATTTTCCCTAAGGTTAGACTGGGCATTTACAGCATCGGAGATCGAGAGTTAGAAGGATTGGTCTACCTGCACCAGGCTGGCGATTTAGAATTAGATTGTCCGATAATTTTGCAAGCATTATATTTGGCTTATTTAGATTTAGACCAACCAGAATCTGCCACTCATTGGCAAAAAATTGGCATCGATTTTGCCCGTCAAAGATTGGCGAAAACGCCCTGGCAATGGACGCAATTGCCGATCGATAGTCCGTGGACTTATGTTCCTTTTGATGGTGGCGAAGCTGGTACATTCGAGCGAGAAATTGCCCTGACCGTCCCTGCTAGCTTGCAAAGTCCGACTACCCGCTGTTTGCTGGCTGAAGGCGATTGGTTCGAGCGCGAATTAGAGTTTTGGCGACAGTACCTTCAACCGGGAATGAATGCGATCGATATCGGCGCGGGTGTGGGCATCTATACATTTAGTGCCGCACGTCGAGTTGGGGTAAATGGCACTGTTTACGCGATCGAACCATCTAGTAAAACCGTCGATTGCCTGCATGAAACTTGTCAGCTCAACCAGATCGAAAATGTCAAAATTTTTAGGAATGCGATCGACGACCGCGAGAGTTTATCTCAATTAATTATCCAATCGAGTAGCGAATTCAACCATCTCGCCACCAGCGATGATGCGAGCGAATCAGGCATCGAGACTGAAACAGTTACTTGCATGACGTTAGATGATTTTGTCGATCGTGAAGGCATCGATCGATTGGAGATAATTAAAATTTCTACTGAAGGTAACGAACTCAAAATTCTCCACGGTAGCGATCGGGTATTAGCTAAATTTGCACCGACAATTATTTATAATAGCTACACTAGTAAAGGCATCGATTTAGCCGTCGCTCAATATCTCCTCGATCGCGATTACGAACTATTCCGCTATCAACCCTATCTACAACAATTAATCCCCCTCGCCAACGAAGCCGATTTTACCGAAGTTATCAAGGCAATTGCCATTCCTAAGGTAGAGCGGAGGGAGTAGGGGACGGGGGGACGGGGAGACTGGGAGACTGGGAGACTGGGAGACGGGGAGACTGGGAGACGGGGAGACGGGGAGACTGGGAAAGTTGGGTGTGTTTATTACTTCTTACTTCTTACTTCTTACTTCTTACTCCCATCTCTTTGCAGCTATCGTGCATTTTCATATTAAGATGTAGAGTGCGATTGACGTATCCTCGGTGGCTTTGGTTTGCTTTTGCGTGTCAGAGGCTACGCCAGCGGCGATCGGGTGCGACTGGATTATCATTATTAACAGTAACAAGGAACATATATGAGCGCAGATGTATTGGCTAAAGTGCAAGCCGTAATTGCCGACAAATTGGAAGTAGACGCTAGTAAAATTACGCCTGAAGCCAACTTTACCGACGATCTGGGAGCTGACTCCCTCGATGTTGTCGAACTCGTCATGGCACTAGAAGAAGAATTCGATATCGAAATTCCTGACGAAGAAGCCGAAAAGCTGCAAACCGTTCAATCCGTAGTTGACTACATCAACGCTAAAAACGGCTAGTACCGCTGCGCGGAAATTATGAATCGTGCGGTGCAGCGATGCGGAGCAAACCTCCGCATGAAGCACAGCAGCTCAGTCCACCACCACCCCAGCACCCCCACCTTTCATCTCTAGATTCACCATGGCAAATTCCGACCCACAAGGACAGCGAAGCGATTCGGCAAAGCCGACGCTAAGCGAACGCAAACGTGTTGTTATCACTGGATTAGGCGCGATTACGCCCATTGGCAACACCCTAGCTGAATACTGGGAAGGCTTGGTAACTGGGCGGAATGGAATTGGTGCGATTACGCATTTTGATGCATCCAAACACGACTGTCGGATTGCAGGGGAACTCAAAAACTTTGACCCGCTCTTATATCTAGAAAAAAAAGCCGCCAAACGGATGGATCGGTTCGCACAACTGGCGATGTGTGCCAGCAAGCAAGCAATTGCCGATTCGGGATTGAAGATCGATCCCACTAATGCCGAGCGCGTCGGCGTAATGGTCGGTACGGGCATCGGCGGACTGAAAATTCTGGAAGAACAACAAGAAATCTATCTTACCAAAGGCCCCAGCCGCTGTAGTCCCTTCATGATCCCGATGATGATCGCGAATATGGCAGCCGGACTGATCGCGATCGAACTTGGAGCCAAAGGGCCTAATTGCTGTACCGTAACGGCCTGTGCAGCGGGTGCAAATGCGATCGGCGAAGCTTTTAGACTAATTCAGGGCGACTACGCCACAGCGATGATTTGCGGTGGTACAGAGGCCGCAATTACACCCCTGGGGATTGCTGGCTTTGCCGCGTGTAAAGCCGTCTCTACTCGCAACGACGATCCCCTTCATGCTTGTCGTCCGTTCGATACCGGGCGCGATGGCTTCGTGATGGGTGAAGGTTCCGGCATTCTGGTACTAGAAGAACTCGAACACGCCCTCAATCGCGGCGCGAAAATTTACGCCGAAGTCGTCGGCTACGCGATGACCTGCGATGCCTATCACATGACCGGACAGACCCCTGGCGGTGTCGATGCCGCCCGTGCGATGTCGCTGTGTCTTAAAGATGCCGGATTAGCACCCGAAGCCGTCAGCTATATTAACGCCCACGGTACCAGCACCCCAATTAACGATCCGACCGAAACAGCGGCGATTAAAAAGGCTCTGGGCGACCACGCATACAAGATTGCGGTCAGTTCTACTAAATCGATGACGGGACACCTGCTCGGCGGCGCAGGCGGCATCGAGGGCGTTGCTTCTGCCCTCGCAGTCCACCACGATCTGATTCCGCCCACGATCAATCTCGAAACGCCAGAAGAGGGTTGCGATCTCGATTATGTTCCCCATGTCAGTCGCGCGGCGACGGTAAATGTCGCGCTATCTAATTCGTTTGGGTTTGGCGGACATAATGTGACTCTGGCATTTAAGAAATATGCGTAGTTATTTACCCCGCATCCAGGTAACGAGATCGGTATTTTAGAATCGAGCTTGACGATATTCGCGGTTGAGTTGGGTGATGGTGGTTAAAGAGATTTCTTTGGGACAGACTGCCGCACAGGAGCCAGTATTGCTACAACTGCCGAATCCTTCGGCATCCATCTGGGCGACCATATTTACCACCCGCCGCTGGCGTTCGGGTTGTCCTTGGGGTAAGTTGGCGAGGTGCGATACTTTGGCGGCGACGAATAGCATTGCCGAGCTATTTTTACAAGCAGCTACACACGCGCCGCACGCGATACACATCGCATCGGCGAAAGCTGCATCGGCGATATCTTTACCAATTGGGGTAGTATTGGCATCGATCGCATTCCCAGTATTTACTGATATATAACCGCCCGATTGGATGATGCGATCGAATGCCGATCGATCTATCATTAGGTCTTTAATTACCGGAAAAGCATTCGCCCGCCAGGGTTCGATCGTAATTGTATCGCCATCTCGATACGATCGCATGTACAGTTGGCAGGTGGTATTATGTTTGTCGGCACCATGGGGACGACCGTTAATATACATCGCACAAGATCCACAAATTCCCTCGCGGCAATCGTGGTCGAAGGCGATCGGTTCTCCGTCGGCTAAAATGAGATTTTGATTGAGCAGATCGATCGTCTCTAAAAAGGACATATCTGGCGATACGTCATCTAACTGGTATGTTACGAATTTTCCCGTAGTTTGAGCATCGGGCTGTCGCCAAATTTTGAGGGTGAGTTTCATGATGGGAGTTCGGAGATGGGAGATGGGAGTTGGGAGATAACTTTGGTTCGAGAATGCTAGGTTTACTCAGATCTTGCAACAGTAAGCGATTTCATAAGCTTGCGCGTCGTCTAACGACGATCGAAATAGCCTCAAAACTTACTTCTATTCACTATCCACTATCCCCTTCTCCGAACTCCGAACTCCAATCTCCCATCACCCCTATTACATCCCGATCGCAAGATTCTAGCTTATTAATAAGAACGATGGCTAAATTTTGCTAGCTCAAATTTTAGGGATT
>NZ_JANPLS010000205.1:0-2038 GCF_031422475.1 Chamaesiphon sp. VAR_48_metabat_403 | reverse complement strand
CTATCCCACGTTAAGGGGGTTGAGGGTGATGCTTATCCGATTACGCCGTTTGCGGTACGTACTAAGGATGGAGTAGAGCGATCCGATTTGCTCATCCATCTCGACGCTAATGTCCCCGGTTCGATGGGTTGCATCGTGATGAGTGAAGATGAGTATCGAGACTTCTGCCAGACGTTTGCGCGCGAACTAATCGGTCATGAAAAAATTAAGCTGTTCGTTCAGTACGATTTCTAGTTTGGGGATTCAACAGACACGTTTTCACTCCCTCTTTTACTAAAAATAGACAACTCTTTCTATTATGCCGCAACCAGAGTGAGATTTGCTGGGAATGAATGAAATCCCTAAAATAGTAACTACTTGCGACATAATTTTCCCCACGGCTAATTTATCCCATGACTACCACTACACCGCTAATTTCAACTCAACCAATTCCCGGTCAATTTTGGCAGTGGCGAGGAGAGCAGATTTATTATGTTACAGCAGGAGAATCTAAAGCGCACCGCCCCCCATTATTACTGATTCATGGCTTTGGGGCATCGACAGATCATTGGCGTAAAAATATCTCCGAACTCAGCCAGGAGTTTCAGGTGTGGGCGATCGATCTGTTAGGTTTCGGACGAGCGGCGAAGCCAGCTTGGACGTATAGTGCCGATTTGTGGCGAACTCAGATTCATGATTTTATCACTGAAGTTATCGGTCAGCCTGTGGTCATTGCGGGTAATTCGCTGGGTGGGTATACGGCTTTGTGTGTCGCCGCCGAGCATCCCGAATCTGTTGCTGGGACGATTTTAATCAATAGTGCGGGGCCTTTTACTAGTAGCACGCATCCCAAAGAGCCAAACATCTTTCAAAAAGCTGTCGGTCAGATTTTAACTGGCTTTTTACGTCATCCGATCGGGAATTCAATCCTATACAAGTTCGTGCAGCGCAAATCATTCATTCGTAATACGCTCAAAAAGGTCTATGTAGACCAAAGTGCCGTCACCGAGCAGCTAATCGATGAAATTTATCGTCCTTCATGCGATCGGGGTGCGCCACAAGTGTTCGCCTCGGTATTTAGTAACCAGCAGGGTGAAAAGGTCGATGTGTTGTTGGGTAAAATGCGCTGTCCGCTGCTGATGCTCTGGGGTGAGGGCGATCCGTGGATCGATGCCCGATCGCGTAATGAAAAGTTTCGGGAATATTATCCACAGTTACAGGCATATTATCTCGATGCTGGGCACTGTCCCCACGATGAAATTCCAACTCAGGTAAATGCGATCGTGCATAATTGGGTGAAAGAGTATTGTCGAACGGTGGGTTAGTGCGGAGGCAACTTCTGGGTTAAAAAGCACCCAAGTTGACGAGTTTCGACTCCGCTCAACTCTCGATCTCTTAGTTAGTCGAGCGGAGTCGAAACCAAAAGTCTGTTCCAAAGGACTAAAAGAATTCATCAGTCTGTTAAAACAGACTTGAGCTGTTAGCCTGGGGATTAATCCCGAGGCGGGGATAGAGCGAAGCTACTTATCGCTGTAAACCACCACAGGCACTCGTTTATAAGCTGGCGTACCCGATCGAGTCTCCGTTTTAGCCGTAAAAATTACATTTACTTCCGGGTAAAACATCAACGCCGCACCTTCGCGCACCGAGCCGTAAATTACCTCTACATCTTCTAACTTACCAGCATCGCCCTGAACTGTCACCCGATCGTGTGCCGCTACCTTGATTTTTTCAGCATCCAACCGATTCATCAGAATACAATTGCGATGTGGCATTCCCCGATACATATCACCAATTTTATAGACGACGGTATTGTGTTGAGAATAGCTGCGTCCGGTCATTAATGCCAATACTAAACTATTGGCGCGATCGCCGATATTGAAATATTGAGCGGTTGGTAAAGTCAGATCTGGGAGTGGAGTAGTAAACATTTTTGCCTTCCCCGACGGCGTTTTAAAGTGGGGTGTGGTGACAATGCGATCGGCAATGGTAAATTCTTCCTTAGTATCGTCGATCGTGCCGATTTTCTCATAGCCAGAGATAGTGCTGGCGATAATTT
>NZ_JANPLS010000204.1:0-9501 GCF_031422475.1 Chamaesiphon sp. VAR_48_metabat_403 | reverse complement strand
TCTATGACATTTAATAACAGAGCTAATTTCATTTCCTCTTGCCCGACAATGGCAGTAAATGGAAAGACAACTCGGCGCGCTGTGGGCGATTGGACGGTAGCAGTCACAATGATTACCTAAATTAAATAATGTTGACGATCGTTCTTTATTATAGAGGTTAGGGGGACGAGAGCATAGGAGATGGGAGGTTGGAGTTCAGAGCTGGGAGTAAGAAGTAAAAAGTAAGGAGTAAAGATCGGGTGGATTTGGGATCGTTGTTATCGATTACCTCCGGTAGGCTACGCCAACGATTGGTAGAAAACATCAAGAAGCTATACTTTTGTCGATCGAACCGCTCTGAGCTACGTCAATGTCGGTAAATATTCAGCATAAAGTCTCAGTAGATCGCAAAGTTTAATAGTTATAATGATGAACGGTTTAACTGATATGTAACATGCCGAATTAGATGATAGATAATGTTGCTAAACAATCTGAGGAGGTATGTTGCTTGACAAATTCAGCTTCTAATCTTGGTGGAGCCGCACCCCTAGAAAATCCAGAAGAAACAGATTCACAATGGTTGGAATTAGAGTCGCGTCTGTCGATCGATCGTCGCCAGCAAGTTGTCGGCGATATCATCGATGATGCTCGGTCGAAATCGTCCCAACCGAGTGGATTAGCAGCCGATCGATCGCACCTCGCCAGCAGTAAGGATTTAGGACGCGGGATCGAACCGATCGATCCAGTCACCAAGCCTGTTTTATGTCGAGATCGCTTGGAGGTTAACGCCGAACTCGATTCAATTTTGACATCCCTACAACTGACAGCCCCACACCCACCCCAGCACAACTCGAACCCAAAGTCTAGTTCCATCGTGACGAGCCAATCTTCAAGTTTTAGCTCCAAGCTAGCTCCACAGGATCGTGAGTTGCTCCAACAGCTCGATGAGGCTCGCCAACAACTCGATACCGCTCAAACTCAATTGCAAATTACCGCACAACGCAATCAAACTCAAATCGATCGAGTTGATGCCAATACACTAGAAGTCAAACAGCTAAAATTCCGGGTTCAACAATTAGCACAACACAGCAAAATTCAGGTTGAAAAAGCAGCCCAAATCCTGGCAGATATCGATC
This sequence comes from Chamaesiphon sp. VAR_48_metabat_403, assembly GCF_031422475.1. Taxonomy (NCBI): domain Bacteria; kingdom Bacillati; phylum Cyanobacteriota; class Cyanophyceae; order Gomontiellales; family Chamaesiphonaceae; genus Chamaesiphon; species Chamaesiphon sp. VAR_48_metabat_403. The sequence goes on along the minus strand of NZ_JANPLS010000204.1, from coordinate 8,386 downwards.
GAATCCGCACGGAAATAGTCACTAGTTTAGATAAATTTGGGGGCAAGGGAGAGATTCAACAGATGTTAGCTCAACTCGAACCAACCCGAACTGCCCTAATTCTAGCTCACGATCGCGTTACTACCGGACAAGAGACTTTTTATGAATCTTTACAAGAAATTCAAGCACGAGTCACCGCACTCAGTCAGGAATCAGCAGCCAAATTGCGCCAAGAGCGCGAGTCAATTTTAAGTCTATCGCAAACTATTTCTAGCGATCGCCTGCAAATAGCGGGTATGAGCGTCGAGATGAGTACCAAACTCAACGAGCTACATGGATTGAGTACGCAAATTACCACCATTCACGGTCAAATTAGCGAGAAATCTCACGCACTACAATCTAAAATTGAGATAATCGAGCGTGGATTTACAGAACTATCCCAGTCGATTCAAGTAGAAAAGGATCAGTTCTACGCGCTAACTGCTGAATCGATCGAACGCACGGATCTGATTCGATCGCAAATAACCGAGATCTTTAAAAAAATCGAAGACGATCGTGATAAAGTCGAGCAAATCGAGTCGGCAATTTTCACGATCCGCGCCACTGCCAAACAAGCTGAGGAACAACAGCTTACTAATTTTGAGCTGCGCGATCGCGAAATGATTCTGCTAGCTAATAATTTTCAGATCGATCGCAACAAACAGCTTACCGCAATTAAGAAAATGTCTACCTGGCTGTGGGTATTATCTGGTGTGGTGGTGGTGCTTTTCGTCTTGGTATTACGGATCTCGCTCTCGCTTAAATAGCACCATTACTACTGCTACTGTTTTTATACTAAAACCATTTCGCTCTACAAAATCTGGTCTAGGACTTCCCGCAATCGAAAACCAGTGGTAGGATATCTTACTAGATAACATTACAACATCATAACCATGTCATTACAACAAGGTAGCCTGGTCGGCGATTTCAAGAATTTTATTATGAAAGGCAATGTGCTAGATCTAGCTGTTGCTGTCATCTTGGGTGGTGCATTTGCTAAAATTGTTGAGTCTTTTATCAAAGACATCATTACTCCAGTCATTCTGTCTCCAGTTTTGGAAGCGGCTAAGTTGAAAGACATTGCTGAGTTAAGTGCTGGAGGAGTAAAATACGGTTTATTCTTGGCTGCGGTAGTTAATTTTTTGTTGGTTTCAATTGTAATTTTTCTAGTAATTAGAGCATTTGAAACTGCTAAAAGAAAGATATCTCGTCAAGAAGCTTTAGCTGAAGCAGCCGCAGACCCAGTAGCAGTACAGCAGCAATTAATCGTTTCGATCGACAGGTTGAATTCAACAGTGGCACAAAAAATATAATCCTCGAATAATAGATTCGCAAAATAGATAATATCTGATAATCTTTGTGAATCTATTGCTTAAAATGAAGCTTGTAAAAGTCGATCGCCAAAATTCAAACTTTGGCGATCGATAAATCAGATTAGATCGATCGCATTAATCGCATCAACAGCGGCTTCAAGGGCGATCGCAATGTGTGTCCAATGGGTGCCACCCTGACAGAAAGCGGTATAAGGTTCCCGGAGGGGGCCATCTGCCGAAAATTCTGAGGTACTCCCGTCAATAAAAGTCCCGCCAGCCATAATTAACTCACTTTCATAGCCGTGTAAATTTCCAGGAACGGGATCGACATAGGCATCGATGGGTGAATTTTGTTGGATCGATCGACAAAAAGCAATTAGTTTAGCGCGCGAACCGAATTTGATGGCTTGAATTACATCGCGGCGCGGTGCTAAAGGTAATGGATTGACGGCATAGCCTAATTTATCGAAGACATAGGCAGTCAGATGATTGCCCTTCATGGCTTCGCCCACCATTTGGGGTGCCAGAAATAAGCCTTGGAATAGCAGCCGATTTTGGTCGTACGTGGCACCGCCAGAAGAACCGATACCGGGTGCTGTCAGACGACAAGCTGCTGCTTCGACTAAATCTGCTCGCCCAGCCACATAACCGCCACCCGTGGCAATCGTCCCACCAGGATTTTTAATCAGCGATCCGGCGATTAAATCCGCCCCCACCGCAGGCGGTTCCAGATCTTCGACAAATTCACCATAGCAATTATCGACAAAGCAAATCGTATTCGGATTTTGCTGTTTGACAATCTCCACAATTTTACCGATTTCGGCGATCGATAAAGACGATCGCCAAGCATAGCCGCAGGAACGCTGAATCAGGACGAGACGGGTATTCGATCGCACAGAATGACTCAAACTATCCCAAGCGATCTCCCCATCGCTCTCAAGAGCTAATTCGCGGTAGCTGATGCCAAATTCCTTGAGCGATCCCTGCCCCGATCCTCTCGTCCCGATTACTTCTTCCAAAGTATCGTAGGGCGCGCCTACTACCGAAAGCATTTCATCCCCCGGACGCAATACGCCAAATAGAGCGCAGGCGATCGCATGAGTGCCAGAGACAAATTGCACCCGCACTGCGGCGGCTTCGGCACCCATAATTTCGGCAAAAACTTTATCCAAAGTTTCTCGCCCCAAATCGTCATGTCCGTAGCCGCTGACACTGCTAAAATGACGCACTCCAACTCGGTGACGAGCATAAATTTCTAAAACTCGACGGAGATTACCCTTGACTTGACCGTCAATACCATTAAAAATCAGTGATAGTGCCTTTTCTGCCGCTGGAATGATTAACTTGCCGTTCATGATTTGATGGAGTAAATTATTTGCTTGTGGAATCTGGATGCAGATCGGGCACGATCGTCAAACTCTTCATAGGTTATCTCAATGACTGTTGCCGCATCAACAAAACTTCGTCTCGACTGGACGATGATTATCGCGCTCGTTATCTTTCACATTGGCGCGGTTTGTGCTTTTTTACCAGGAATATTTAGCTGGCAAGCTGTCGGAGTGGCAGTACTGCTCCACTGGATTACAGGTGGTTTAGGAATTACGTTAGGCTGGCACCGTTTACTTTCTCACCGGAGTTTTCAGGTACCCAAATGGTTGGAGTATTTTTTTGCTTTGTGCGGCACACTCGCATTGCAAGGCGGCATCATTTGGTGGGTAGGGTTACACCGTCACCATCATTTACATTCCGATGAAGATGTCGATCATCATGATTCTAAAAAAGGTTTCTTGTGGAGTCACATTCGGTGGATGTGCTTTGAAATCCCGGCTGAAAGTGATATTCCCCGCTTTACTAAGGATATTGCCAACGATCCTTTTTATCAATTTTTGAATGAATATTTTTTCCCCTTGCAAGTTGTATTGGGAGTAATATTATATGCGATCGGCGGTTGGCCGTTTGTCTTCTGGGGTGTATTTGCACGCCTAGTAATTGTTTACCACTGCACTTGGTTGGTAAATAGCGCGACTCACAAATTCGGCTATCGCAACTTTGAAACTACCGATAACTCGACCAATTGCTGGTGGGTTGCCCTCACGACTTACGGTGAAGGTTGGCATAATAACCACCATGCTTATCAACATTCCGCCCGTCATGGGATGAAATGGTGGGAAATCGATATTACTTGGATGACGATTCAGGTGTTGCAATTCCTCGGTTTGGCAACCAAAGTTAAATTGGTGGAAGCGGCAGCCACCAAAGATTAACTGCTAACGATCTTCTTGAAGATCGGCAGATTGGGAATTTGCGATTGACAACGGACTTAGGGATCGGGAGCCATTGTTGCTCCTCTTCCCCGCTGTTGGCTCATCATCAAAACAGCGAAATAGCGAATCTTTGTTTCAAAGCGATGGAGATGTGCTAATATGTTTAAGCGGTAAATTTATTCCGTGCAAACGCGAGTGTAGTTTAGTGGTAAAACTATAGCCTTCCAAGCTATTGATGCGGGTTCGATTCCCGCCACTCGCTTAATAGATAGCAAGATAAGCTAAAACGCACTCAATCTGCCAAGCAGATTCCATTACAGTATGCTGTTTGCGCCCAATTGCATGTAACTTTAATGCGTATTAGCTTACTTCTAGACAAATTATCGATCTAAAACAGTGTTCTCGGTCTGATCCGATTGGCTTCATCTACTAAGGTAATTTTCTCATCGCCAGTACTTAAATGTGCCAGCGACCGCAGCACTTTTTCTAAACCTTGACGGAGCTTAATTTCTTCTAGCGGTTGTCCTAAAATCATCAAACTACTCTGAGCGGTAATGGCTCTTGATGTGAGTAAATTGAGGGCAGTTTCCAATACTTGGCGATCGAGTCGATATTTTTCGATTCCTTCTAAAGTCAGGGCTTCGACTGTTTGGGTAGCTGATTTTAGTTCGGTAAGTGTTGGTTGGGGGTGTTTGGGCAGATTGATGGCGACGGGTAATTGTCGATCGACTAAAATACGCGCGATTTCGACTTTGGCTCTGGTATAGAGCGTGGATGTCTGTGGAACTTGTTGTAATGCAGTGACAGCGGCGTTGCGATCGCCTTGCATTAAGCGACAACGGGCTAAACCGAAGGCAGCGGTAGGATAATTGAGATCGGTACGCTCGACTAGCTCGTACATCTGCGCGGCGAGCGCGTGGTTGTTGCATTGCTCGGCGGCGATGGCGAAAGCCAGTTTGGGGGCAAGTTCGCCTGGTAAATCGAAGTAAACGCGATCGAATGCGGCTTGGGCATCTTGAGGGCGGTTTTGGGAGAGCAGCGATCGACCGTGATACCAGTCTACACGCCAATCCCAAGCGTCTTGTTTGGCAACTTGCTCTAGGAGTAAGTCGGCTTCGGCATAGTCGCCGACAGACTCGATTGCGCCTCTGTCGATTAAATTACTTGCCAGTCGGAGTTTGGCTTCGATCGAGGTAGGTAATTGCTTGACTACTTGCCTTAATTGCTCGATCCGGCGATCTAGATTTGTCGTCATACTGGCATTGAGAATGACGTTGAAGCCAGGATCTTTAGGATCGATGAGCAAATGGGGTAAATGTAAGTAGCTCGGCTTAATCTGGCTAAAATCATTGCCAGCGGTGACAGATAATCGATCGCCATCGAATAAGCTACTATTGGCAGGGCGGGGAATATTAGTTTCGGCGGCGACAACTTCTCTTAGTACTCCTAGTAGTTGCTCTGCCATTTCTTCGGCTGTCTGAAAGCGATCGTCCGCCGCTGTAGCTGTAGCTTTAAGCAGGAAGCGGTAGAGAGATTCTTGCTTAGAAAATATACTATCTGACTGGGCACTGGGCAAGGTATATTGATGCTCGGTACTAAAGCCAGAAATATTGGTGACTAATACGGCGAGAGTTCGCCCGATCGTAAATAAATCCGACACGATTGTCGGCCCTTCGCCAGCTTCAGGAGCAGCATACCCGATCGTCCCATAAATATCGCCATCTGGGTCGTCAATCCGGCGCGCGCCGCCTAAGTCAATTAGCTTAATATCATCGCCTTCGAGCATGACATTATCGGGCTTGAAATCGCAGTAGACTAAGCCTTGCTGGTGGAGATAGGCAAATGCGCCCAACACGCGATGGATATAGGCGATTGCTTCAGATACAGGTAGCGTTCCGCGCTCTTTTCGCAGCTCCTTGAGCGTTTTACCACCGACATATTCCATCACGATATAGCCTTCCGCTTCGTGGGTGACAAAGTTATAAATCCCCACGATATTCGGGTGCTTGACTGCGGCTAAAAATTGCCGCTCCGCCAGAGCTACCGCCGCACTCGCCGCATCTTCGCTATTTAATAACCCTTTGAGTACGACATAGCGCGATAATAAGTTGTCGAAGCCCAAATAAATCCACCCTAAACCACCATAGGCGATCGCACCTTTGACTTCATATTGGCTGCCCACAACATCTCCCGGTGCTAAACTGGGAATGAAGTTATATTTTTGCCCGCATTTAGTACAAAAACCTTTATCTCTTTTAACAGCTACATTGCAACCCGCACAGAACCGTTTATTTTCGGGAACCTTGGCTTCAGCTAAAATCGCTAATTCGGGCGCAGTAGAAGGTAATTCTGGAATCGATACCAATCCTGCACCCAATTGACGGCGACTAGTTTTGCCAACAGTTGGCGCACTGCGACGGGTACCGCGCGATCGATTGCTCGTCGGACTCGATCCGGTACTGGTGACGGAAGCACTATTAGGCGCGGTTTTAAGGCTCTGGGAGCTGGCTTTAACTGGCTTATTACTGACACTTGCAGCCAGGGCGAGATCGAGTTCGGATTGAGATTTGAGCGCGGCTAGCCCGCAAGTATCGCAGTAACCATCATCGATCGTGCCATTACAGTTATTTCGAGTGCAAGTTAGTGTTGACATACGATGTAGGTAAAGAGATCTGTGTGGATAGTTATCTCAAGATAGGGCGTAAATAGTTGCAAATATGCGACCGCGATTCGGCACAGCCGACACTACACGAACGATTTTGCTAGCAACGAATACCAGCAGCATACTAGCCGATCGAGGGATCTGGTCTCAATTACACTATTAATTTAGGAAGCTGTCGATCGACAATGCAATTTTCACCTCGATTCCCAATCTGCTAAGGTTTATATCCTAACTGCTTCAGAGTTGTTACGACGATCGATCTTACTTCTAGATCCTCATCATTAAGGAGTGGAATTAGATTGGGAATCGTCGATTTTGCCGATGTGCCCATTTTCCCTAGTGCTGAGACTGCACTCGATCTCACATTTTTATCTCGATCTGCTAGCAATGGCATCAGATCTGGTATTGTTGCTGCACCAATATTAGCCAATACGGTTGTTGCTGACGATCTCGTGGCGGCCTCTTTATCTTGGAGCAGTAAGATGAGTTTGGGTATTGTTTTTGTCCCAATTTTTGTCAGTATGTACTGATTCAATCGCAATTGTGAAACAGATCGTGCCGTTTTTAGCTGTTCGATTGAATTATCGATCTGTCGTGTTAATGCTGCTTCATCACCTGCCTTCAATTGTTCGATCGATGCATCGATTTCTGCGGTTGGACTCGGTTGGCTTTGCACGATTGCATCCGATCGCATTACTCCGATCGGTTCGATAATAATTGTCGTACTAACTAATAGAATTGGTAATAGCTCGATAAGTTTGGAAACCACAACGATCTTTCTGACTATAACGGGATGAATTTACGCGAGATCGGGTCTGTAGCCACAATGTTATAACTTGAATGTTGGTAGACTCGATTGAGATTTACTACAGTGCCATTTCCCTCAATCCCCAAAATTTTGATGTTTATCGATCTCCAGATCCCGCTGGAATGTCACTAATATTAAATGTAATTGTAGCAGTTAGGGCGCAGGGGAGATCGATCGAGCCGCGCGGAGTGGGGTAGAGTGGAGGTACCTGCCCTCTGCCCTTGGATGGAATCTTCTATGGACAATAAGACAGATCTTTTGGCTAAAATTCAGACTTTGGTTGCTACCTTAGGCATTAAAGCGATTTCAGCTTTTATAATTTTACTCATTGGCATTCAGATTGCCCGATTCTTGCAAGTTGTGGTTGGTAAATCTATTCAAAAAGCCAGAATTGATGCCACACTAGGATTATTTGCCAGCAATTTAGTATATATTGCGGTAGTAGCGATGACGGCGATCGTCGCAATGGGTCAATTGGGCGTACAAACGGCATCATTTATCGCCATTCTCGGTTCGATCGGGGTCGCGATCGGGTTAGCATTACAGGGTTCGCTCTCTAACTTCGCTGCGGGGATTTTGATTATCGTCTTGCGACCGTTTAAAGTGGACGACTATATTGAATGCTTGGGTATTGGCGGAACTGTCAAAAAAATTCATCCGCTCAATACAACTCTAATTACACCCGATAATCGGACGATCGTTGCCCCCAATCGGAAGTTATTCGATGATTGTCTTACCAATCATTCCGCACAGCCAGAACGTCGGATCGATTTGGTGTTTGGCACTAATTATGAAAATGATATCGATCGAGTCAAGCAAATCATCTGGGATGTGTTAGATAGCGATCTACGAATCCTCAAAGAACCCAAAACAATCGTTGGTGTTTTAGATTGGGGAACGCTAGGAATTCGCTTTGCCGTTCGTCCGTGGGTAAAATCAGCAGACTATGAAGATGTTTACTTCGAGATGCAGGAGACGATTAAGAAAAGATTCGATGCAGAAGGAATTATGGTACCTTGCGAACTACCAAGATTTTAGAATTTCGATCGCATAGTTAATGTTTTATAAATCGGCGATCGAACATTACTATCGTCGATTTTTATCACATACAGGAATCGATTTATTTACAAAAAAGTGAACGTATTTAAAAGAATTGCCAAATACTTATTAGAGTGGATCGGGACAGCTTTTGAGTTTTTAAAAAATATATTTACTCAGAGGATGTTTGGAAATACGGAGAGTATAAAATATTCAAGCAAGTCTCCGTAGCATAAGTCGGATCATAGCAATGTGGATGAAAGCCTCTGATGAAGCAGGTAAA
>NZ_JANPLS010000203.1:0-4154 GCF_031422475.1 Chamaesiphon sp. VAR_48_metabat_403 | reverse complement strand
CCGATGCTCTCTGGCAAGCTGGTGAGGCGATTACCGTTAAGATTGAGCTTGGTTAAATAGGTGAGATTGCCGATATTTTCTGGCAGAGCTTCAAGTCCGTAGCCACGCAGATCTAGCACCGTGGAGTTCGGTGTCATCTTCTCGATTAGTCGTGCTAATTCTGCGGTTGTCGCGCTCATCTGACTGCTTTCCTATTTGGAATGAGGGTTACGTGGTATTTATCTTTACCGTACCTAAATTTTGGCTTAAATCCACTCTTACGGGAATGGAAATTAAATATTGAAAAACCTAGAGACACAAAATTATGATAAAGTCACACATCTAGTTGTAGGCTGGATCGAGTCGATCGATACTCGATTCTCGATCGCTAAACAGGGACTTGTGACGTTATTACAATCCGAACCTCCATTCCCGCTTGCGATAGCATTTGCACCAACTTATCGATCGCAAACCTGTCGATATCGCCATTCATCAAATTGCTAATTCTCGGCTGCGTCTCCCCAAAAAAGTTAGCCGCCTCCGCCTGCGTCCAATTCTGGGATTTAATGAACTTTTGCAGATTTATCATCAGATCTGCTCTAATTTTGAGATTTGCAGCCTCCTCATGCCCAAATCCCAAATCCTTAAACACATTATCGCTACCTTTAGTTACGTTACTCATCCTAATTATTCTCCTGCTCGATTAGTTCTCGCTCTTGCAGCATTTGGAGATATCTTTTTTGACCCAATTCGATATCGCCCTTAGCCGTTTTTTGAGTTTTCTTTTGGAAAGCGTGGAGAACGTAGATACATTCTTCAAACTTCGCCACATAGAAGATTCGATATGCATTCTCGGTTCTAATCCGAATTTCCTGCACTCCCTTTCCCACGATTGGCATCGGTTTAAAATCGGTAGGTTCTTCCCCTTGTTGAATTTTACGCAGTTCAAAACCAGCTTTGCGTTTAGTATCATCTGGAAAAGAACAAATATCGTCTCTTGAGGTGCCGATCCAGTCGATAGGTTTATCTTCCATATTTCTTATTATACCTTATTTAGTATAAATTTAATATATGGCATTACTGGATTGCGATCTGGTGAAATTCAATCGCGATCGATTTGCCTTTGCCATAACTATTTATCGATCTTTATTTGGTGCGTTTAGTGCAAATTGTAGACATAGTGGGTCGAGCGATCGGATGGTAACAATTTAATAATTTTTTGAGCTTTTTAATATTGAAAAACCTAGAGACGCGAAATCGAAAGAGATCGCACCTCTAGGTTATTTGGATTATTTAAGCTATTTTTTTTCTTCAGTAGCTTCAGTAGCCTCAGGCGCAGGCGCAGTAGTATCGATCATCCCATATTTTTTCAGGAACCGATCGACCCGACCTTCGGTATCGATAATCTTCTGCGTTCCGGTATAAAAGGGATGATTGCCAGACCACACATCGACGCGGAGTTCTGGTTGGGTAGAACCAACAGTCATCACAACTTCACCGTTGCAATAAACTTTGGCTTCTGGGTACCAAGTAGGATGAATATCTGCTTTTGCCACAATCTTAGGGGTTAGGTGTTAGGTGTTAGGTATTAGGGGTTTGGATCGAACAGATACTTTCACCCCTGATAATTAATCGACGTTTATTGTCACGATACTTGGAAATTATCTTAGTCCGCGAAGGCGGACTTTGCATTCCGAGCGGCGATTTCAATCGCTGTCCCAGTTGATGAAATAACCAACCGACAATAATCGATTTAACGTTTCGAGTACTGAGGAGCTTTACGGGCTTTGTGCAGACCGTATTTTTTCCGCTCGACACAACGGGGGTCGCGCGTGAGGTAACCTTCAACTTTGAGGGGTTTGCGGTTATTGGGGTCGAGTTCGCACAATGCGCGCGCGACACCTAGTTTGACAGCATCCGATTGTCCGGTCAAACCGCCACCGTGGGCGTTGACGAGAATGTCGTACTCACCTTCTAAGCCGAGAGTTTCTAATGGAGATCTCGCCGCCGAGATGTAACCGCTCTGAAAGTTGAAATAGTCTTCGCCAGTTCTGCCATTGACTACTAGTTTACCAGTACCAGGTACCAGACGGACTCTGGCGATCGCCGATTTCCGACGACCAGTACCCCAGTAAACTGCCTTTTTGCTTGCTTCTACCATGATTATGCTTTAGGAATAGTGTTGATGACTAAGACTTCAGGCTTTTGCGCCGCATGAGGGTGCTGGGTACCTGCGTAGACGTTCATCTTGGTGAATAGATGTTTGCCCATTGAATTTTTGGGTAACATGCCTTTAACAGCTTGTTCGATAATCCGCTCTGGGATGCGGACTTGCAATTTGGAGAAAACTTCGGTTTTCATCCCGCCGGGACGACCGGAGTGTCTTCTGTAGACTTTCTGAGAGCTTTTTTTACCAGTGACCTGGACTTTCTCGGCATTGATCACGATGACGAAATCGCCAGTGTCGATGTGAGGGGTAAAGGTGGGTTTATTTTTGCCCCGCAATACCATGGCGATTTGGCTGGCTAATCGTCCGAGGCGTTGGTCGGCAGCATCGATGATGTACCACTTGGCATCAGCCGTATTATTAGTTGGCGGTAAGTAGGTTTTTTCCACGATCGTATATCAGTTGTAAGTTGGGTGTCGCTAGGCTCTACCCAACAGATGTAATTGAGTAAAGCTAAAAATAAAACTAAGTTTTCGGCAGTTGAAATTCGGGCTGGGTATCGTACCAAATTGACTCTGGGAAGGGAAAATCTGGGTAGCCAACCCGTAGCAAGCACAACCCTTTAGCTGGCGCGGAATGTCTGACTTGCGATCGCTGCTCGGTTTGCCAGATTTTGGTAAATTCGTCAACTGACAAATCGCCATTACCCACTTGTACCAGCAGCCCGACTAGCAATCGTACCATTCCATACAAAAATCCATTGGCTTGGATTTCGATGCGGACGAAATGCTCGTCACGATCGCACGAAATATCCTGAATATCAACCCAAGAATGCGATCGACCCGAATCGGTACGATGGAAGGCTGCCAGATGATGGTTGCCCAGCATTGGAGCTACAGCGGCTTGCATTCGCTCGATAACTAGCGGTTCCTGGTAATAATGCCAAGTATAGGGTCGCACGAACAAATTAGGTTGTGGAGCCGTATAGATGGTGTACCGATACCGTCGATATGCGGCAGAGAACCAAGCGTGCCAATCATCGGCAACTGGAGCGGAGGCGCGGATGAGAATATCATCTGGCAACCGCATGTTCAGCACTGCTGCCCAACTAGTGGCGGGAATCACGCTGGGGTTGTCGAAATGGGCGACTTGAGCCGCAGCATGAACGCCACTATCGGTACGTCCGGCACCGTAGATGTCTACGGATCGATCGAGGACTTTAGCAATCGCTCGTTCGATTTCGCCTTGTACCGTTCGTCCTGCGGGCTGCTTTTGCCAACCATACAGGTGAGTGCCCGAATATTGAATGACTAGAGCGACCCGTTCGGCTGGACTGTTAGTTATGAGTTTGTGGTTTTTAGCAGCCATTGAGTCACAAATAACAGTTAGCGAGGGACTGGCTCTACATCATTTCGATAATCGCCATTTCAGCATTGTCGCCCCGACGGGGTACCGTGCGAACGACGCGAGTGTATCCACCCGCTCTATTGCCGTAGCGTTCGGGAGCTTCAGCAAATAAGTTATGGACTAGATCTGTATCGTAGATATAACCCATCGCTTGACGGCGCGCTGCAAGCGTACCAGATTTGGCGAGAGTTACCATTTTTTCCACTGCTGGACGCATGGCTTTCGCCTTAACCAGAGTTGTGGTAATCCGACCGTGGCGGATCAGTTCGGTAGTCAAAGACCTTAATAGGGCTTTGCGTTGGTCTGCTGGTTTACCCAGTTTTGCCACGCGACAGCGATGACGCATTGTATTTTTCCTAGATTTAATTAATGTGGACTCGACTGCCGCTAGGCGGCGCACGAGCTTGAGGCGGATCTAACTACATAAAGCATTTCAGTTTAGTGCGGTCGCAGTCGATTTGTTCGATTAACTGCACCCGCTCGCTAACTGTTACTGGGCTTTATCGTGGGGTAGTTTGATCCCCAGTCGCTTTTCCAGAGCTTCGATCACCTCCTCTGCCGATTTAAGTCCAAAGTTCTTAATTTCTAAGAGATCTTCTTG
>NZ_JANPLS010000202.1:0-1734 GCF_031422475.1 Chamaesiphon sp. VAR_48_metabat_403 | reverse complement strand
AACAGGCTATTAGTAGTCTGCGAACCAATCTGATCGAGAAACTAGAGACAGTCGAAGTAATTTCGCTAGAATTGCCCATGAACCATCACAGAGAGCAAGATCGGGGATGGTTGAAATCTGCGGGAATATTCAAGACAGATCCACAATTTGAAGAATTTCAACAAGAGATTCAATCCTACCAAGATGAATTGGATAGTTTGAATTCTTAGTGCATCGAACAGATAACCATTATGAGCATGTGAGTTTTAGATATTGTCGGGGTCGTTGGGAGCGGCGACGATCGGTTCGGTAATTGTATTAAGATCGATCTCGATGATTTCCGCGTATTCGGCCAAAAGTGTTTCAATCCGCTGCTGATTTTCATGCTTGACAATCAGTAAGACACGAATGCTTTCAGCTAATAAATCATCAGCACTTACTGTTCCTGTATGAACATCATCAAGTAATTGTAGAGCCGCTTTGTAAAGTTCTGGTGGTCGTCCGACTAGGTTAGTATTTGGCGTGAGTGGTTCGCTGCGGTTGCGGAGTGCGGGTGTGAGGAATGCAGTTGTGGTATTGCAGGGAAGACGATGCTCGGCGATGAATTGTCCGATATACGCTTCATCATAAGTACGACCAGAAAATGTATCGGTGCCATCAATTTCTGTGTATGGTTTACGAATATCTATTTGTGGTTTGTGAATCTTTGCCAAACAACAGGATAATATCAACCGAGATAAAGCCTTATTGCGAATATTGCGACAAATTAATTCTACTCTTTGGCGAACAACCTCATTATTTACGATCGAATTAGTTATGTCAGTGTTGGCTCTTTGGAGCGCGATTGCGAGGATTTCTGGTGGTGTGTCCATGCTATTTCCTTCGGTGGTTCGTAGTTCGTCCACAGTACTTCAGTCCGTGCTGATTTAACCGAATGACAGATTTTTGTGGGGGATTCAACGATATACCAGTCACTATATAATTCATCCATCAAATCGCAATGATAACTCGATAAAGCGACTTTTCCTTGGACATTCCTGAGTACTGCTGCGAGTTCTCGATGATCTGTATCGGTCATTTCATGTGCGTATGCTTTGGAATCGCCACGGGCACCGTGTGGGTAAGGTGGGTCGCAATAAAATAGAGTTTCCGCACTATCATACCGTCGGATGACATCGATCGCGGGTGCATTCTCGATTTGAACGCGCAATAGTCTTTGAGCGATGAGTGATAAATCGTCGATACTACCGAGCCACCGAGACACCGCACCTGACATTCCAGCGCGACTGGTTAATAGGCAATGCGCCCAACGTCCAGCGCTGGATGTTTGAGCGAGTCCGGTTCGCACTTGTCTAGCACACACGAAAAAACGCCGAGCGCGTTCTAGTTCGGTAATTCCTTCCGTCTGGCGTTGGCTTGCTAATGCTAGTTCTTCACGAGAGAAAGGTGTTAAACCGATGGCTTCTATCAAGCGCTCCTTTTGGTCGCGGAGGACGCGAAAAAAATTCACGACTTCGCTGTGGATATCGTTGTAAGTTTCAACGGGAGATAGAGGGCGATTGATGATCGCAGCAGCGGAGCCACCAAATACGTCGCAAAAATGTTGTGATGGTGGTAGTAGGGGTAGCAGCCAGTCGAGGTGGCTATACTTCCCGCCATACCAGCCAAATGCGACTGCCTAGCGGCGCGCTTCGCGTTCGATTTTCCCATAGTCTCTAGTTTTGATTAAAGTTATATAAATAGACCCAAAGATAG
>NZ_JANPLS010000201.1:0-5283 GCF_031422475.1 Chamaesiphon sp. VAR_48_metabat_403 | reverse complement strand
CTGCGACTGGCATCGAATTCCCCCACGAAAACGCACATAAACAAATTGCAAATAAGCTAGTTAAAAAATAACGTCGAGACATGGTGGGAGATGGGAGTTGGGAGTTGGGAGTGTGGGAGGTGTGGGGAGTGTGGGAGGTGTGAGGAGTGTGGGATATGTAGGGGGAGGAAAACTATCGAGCCTATCCCCTATCCCCTATTCCCTATTCCCTATCCCCTACTTAGATCGATAGTAAATCTTAGAGCCAGTATTCGAGACGTAGTGACAGTTCTCCTTAGCATCCCAGAAGGCTGCCCAGATGGAGCGATCGGATTTACGATAATAGGTTCCTAAAACTGGTTTAATCGCCTCTGTAGCCTCTAGGAGGTGGTAGTGAGGTATCGATAGGAAGATATGATGAGCGACGTGGGTACCGATATCATGGTGAATATTATTGATAAAACCATAATCTACATCGATCGTTGAAATCGCACCCTTGAGGAAATACCAGTCTTTACCGCGATACCAAGGAATATCGTCATCGGTATGGTGGAGGAAAGTAACCAAATCTAACCAGACGACAAATCCTAAATAAGGCATGAGGTAAAACTTAACCAGCCACAGCCAACCCCAGGTAAATGTCCCCGCAGCGACTAAAGCCACCATCGCCGCACACCAGATGCTGCTAGTAATCACATCCCACTTTTCGGACTCGCGAAATAGGGGGCTTGCAGGGTGGAAGTGCGAACCACCCGGACGTTCGGGCGAACGACGGAATAAATATAAAGGGTAAGCTAATAGAAGTGTCAGGTCGAAGCGGAGAAATTTCTCCCATCCTGCCATATCTTGATACTTAGCTTCAGAGACAGGATACCAACTTTCATCGGTTTCGATGTTCCCAGTGTTCTTGTGATGTGTCCGATGGCTGATTCGCCAGCCATGATAGGGAACTAAAATAAATGAGTGAGAAATATGTCCGACTAGATCGTTGAGCCACTTGTGGCGGGAAAACGAACCATGTCCGCAGTCATGCCCGATGACGAATAATGCCCAGAACATGGTAGCTTGCGCGAACCAGAAGATGGGGTAAAACAGCCAGGAGTCTAATTTGTACGCGATCGCATACAAGCTAGCTACAATTACGACATCGCGGAAAAAATAAGATAAAGACTTCCAGGTAGAAGGCTCAAAGCAATACTTGGGAATCGCTGCTCGCACATCTTGAATGGTAAACGGGAGTCTTTCTCGGTCGAATGAGGATGCGTTGTCGCTAACTGGTTCGATTAAATTAGATTGCACGTACTTTTAATATTTAAAAGATAATAGACCAAGAGCATTGTTACACTCCGCAACAATTTTCGCAACCGGGAAAACCAGGGGATCGGTCGCTGGGTGGTAAATTATCTACTTAGATGGGAGATGGGAGTAAGGAGTAAGAAGTAAAGAGTGTGGGAGGCGTGGGGAGAGAAACGAAGGAACGCAGTTCCAAAGCCTAAAACCTAAAACCTAAAACCTAAAACCTAAAGCCTAATACCTAAAGCCTAATACCTAGCCCTAGCCTCCCATCCGAATTTCTGAGTAAAAGGACGCGAGGGAATCGCCACTGGTTTGAGTCACGATGGTGGTGCGGAGGCGGACATTATTACTTTCAAACCAGACTCGTTCTTCTGCGCGGATTTGTGCGGTGGTTGTTACCAATGTCAGCGCGTCATCATCGCCGAATGTGTATTGGGCTAGTTGATGGGGGCGAGTATTGCCGTTGGTAATATGGAAAAACTTGCCAGTGTTGGCTGTGGGTGAGTCGGGAATGGCAATTGCGATCGATTCACCCGTTGGATTTACAGCATTTTGGGTTTGAGTATCCCAACTAATCGTACCTTTCCACGTATATTTAACTCCACCCCAAATCGAGCTAGGCTCGACACCAGCTTGTTGGCATAATTGCAGCACTTGAGGATTATCTACTGGCAAAATTTCGATGACTAAATCTGATTTACCATGTTCTGACTGTTTTAAAGTCAGATGTTGACTAGTCTTTTGCGAAAACCATTTGCCAGCACTCAACTCAAAAAATTCGCGGACATTCATAATTAGGGGATAGGGATTAGGTTTTAGGTTTTAGGTTTTAGGTTTCAGGAGTAGAAAATCGCTGGCGATTGAGGTTGATTGCTATCTATCCTCTCCCTGTTAACATATTTAACCCAAGGGTATTGATGCTAGTGCGAGTATCCTAGCCTTAACCTGATGTTGAACCGTTCCCGCGAGCCTCTCCTGTGGAGAATCGAGGTTCATTCAGACCACTAATTAGTATAACCTCCCCCACTCCCACTCATTTAGTCTTCCATGCGTTGCAAGCAAATTGTTGCAGCGGCAGAAACATGAGGATGACTATCTTTTGCGAGATATTTGAGTGCGGAAATACTCTTGGGTGTAGATAATTGCCCTAATGCTTCTGCTAGGCGTTGGCGTACTAGCCAATCTTCTGCTTCGATAAACGTCACCAGCTTGTCTACAGAGGCAAGGGCTTTAATCTCGCCTAATGCGGCAATTGCAGCTTGTTGAAGGACGACTTCGGGCGAATCTAGAGCCTTCATCAGCACATCAAAAGCTCGCGGATCTTTGAGATTGCCTAGAGAAACAGCCGCACTAAAACGGACTAACCAGTCGGTATCTTCATAAAAGGCGCGGACGAGTGCTTCAAAAGCGCGGATATCTTCCAGATAGCCTAATGCACCCGCCGCATCGGCGCGAATTCCATAATCTGGGTCATTTGCGAGGATATCGATCAAAATCGGGTAAGATTCTGATGTGACTTTGATACCTAGAGCGAACACTGCCATCGATCGCAGTTGTAAGCTTTCATCATTGAGCACTTTTTTGATTAACGGTAAGGCAACATCCGCAGGTACATTCCGCAGTGAGGCTAATGCTACCATCCGATCGCGCAAGTCTTTGCTCTCTAACTGTGTCGCTAGTAATGTTGTATTCGCCGGATTTAGATCGCTCATATACTTTTTACCATGTTTTATTATTAAATTGTAACAAATTTTATCAATCTGACGGCTAGACAGATCTGTTTGAGCCGCTAGAGGCTACATGCCAGCGTACCGTAACCGATTTGTCTACTCGGAACGCACTCCCAGACTACAGCACCCCGATAACCAGCTATGCTTACCCCGATCGACTCAACCCATCTGTGTCAACTTACGGCTACACAAATTCAAGAAATTTTAGTTTTAAATGGAGTCTTAATCGAGCAGTATCAACCACAGTTACATCGCTGGTTGACGATCGCTCAGTTGCCAGATTTAGGACAATTGACGCTCAATTTAGAACCTGACAAGGTAGCGGAAATCGATCGACGGTTGCATCAGCACGAAATTGTGGAATATACGGCGATGACTACTGTCATGAATATCAATATTTGCGATCGCTATGTATTTATTCCGCTGCTCAAGCAGCCCGGATTTTACGATAGTAGTGAAACCGAATTATGGGGACGGATTTGCCTATTAGGAAATCTTCATAGTATCTGGACTCCGCAAGATTTATCGTGGGTACAAGCCTTGGGACAGCAACTGCTGACGGCGATGAATTTATTGGTAGGAATGCCAGATCCATCCGAGCCGACAAATGCTAGTAGTTCGCCATTATCCGACCTAGCAGAATTAATCGAACGGATCGATAATTTAGAATCTATTTGCCAACATAAAGATGACTATATTAATACCATCGCTCACGATTTGCGCGCACCGTTGATGAATATCAAAATGGCAATGAAGCTGCTCAGAACCAGTTTAGAAAACGATCCGGAAATATCTAATCTATTATTAGGACATCGATCTGAAAAATATTTAGATATTTTAGAACAAGAGTGCGATCGGGAAGTAGAATCAATCGATCGTATTTTAGATTTACAACGGCTAGAATTTGTCAGTGGGGAAAGAGATCGATCGATCTCTCCAGTCGTCCTCAAACTGCCAAAAACACTGCTAGCCGAACCACAAGAACAACCCCTCAATCTCGAACCCGTAGAAATATCTACTTGGTTGCCAACCACGATTGCACCGTTTCGACATCGGGCAAATATCGATCGCCAAAAGTTAATTACTTCTGTATCTAAACGGATTCCAACGATTAGAATCGATCGAGTTCATTTAAACAAGATTTTTATCGAACTATTAAATAATGCCTGTAAATATACTCCTGTGGATGGCGAGATATCCGTCGCGATCGAAGCCCAACCAAATTCACAATGGCTGACGATCGTCGTTAAAAATCAAGCCGAAATATCGAGGCAACATTTACCACATATTTTCGAGCAATTTTATCGAGTTCCCGATACCGAAAGAGTAGCTACGGGGGTACCAGTACCAGCACAACAAAGTGGTAGTGGTTTGGGACTATCTTTAGTGCAAAAATTAGTCGATCGACTAAACGGTCAAATTCACGCAACTAGTGATGCTGGCTGGACGGAATTCGTAGTTAAATTACCTGTGACAGCTACGACAGTGTAACAATAGCAAATCTAAAAGATAATATTGTGATGTTGTGTGCTTAGGGATTCTGGGTTAGGGTGGCATGATGTCGCTCTCGCTGATGGTATACGTAATCCGAGGATAGGTGAAGTCCGGTTCATTATTTTCTCGATGCCGTAGATGGTAAAACTCGTGCCTTTGTTCGTCGTTTGCCAACGTCAGCCGCGTATCGTCCAGAAAGTAGGCATATTCGTCACGAAACCGCACCAAGGTCTTTGATGTTCTAAAGGTGATGCCCAACCATTGGTTCTCAGGTGTTTGGACTGACTTGTCCAGCACGATTTTGTGCTTGAGCCGCCGATTGGTGTCAAGGTCGAACACTACGACACTGTTATGAGTTAAGGGGATCTCGATTCGTTCGCGTAGCGTGGAATCGTCGCTAGACTCCTTCAATTCAACGAGCAGCTTCCTGGGCGGGCTTACGCTCTCAGGATGCTTGTAGCAAGAGAAAATAGCGATCGACGATTCATCTGCCAGATCCAGGGCTTGGTCGGAATGACTGCCCATGGTGGTGTAAGCGTTCGTGTAGTTTTCGACCAGAGCGTTGTTAAAACCAACCGCAAGCGACGCAATTGTTTGAATCTGCTGTGCTAACCGATCGTGTACCGACTGGAAGCGTTGCGCTGGGGTGCTGTATCTGGTGGTGGTGCGGACGATCGGGATGCTACACGTTTCGTCGATCTTTATCAGCACCGCTCCCTGCCGACCTTTGCCCACGTCCTCAAACCGCACCGATGCCAGCAACTCCGCAAACAGATTGTCGGCG
>NZ_JANPLS010000200.1:0-2673 GCF_031422475.1 Chamaesiphon sp. VAR_48_metabat_403 | reverse complement strand
CCTCCCATCTCCCACCTCCCATCTCCCACCTCCCACCTCCCATCTCGATCGCAACTCAGACTAAGATAGGTGAGTATTTAATCCCGCTCGATATTTGTGACTGAATCGAAAAAAACAACCAAATCGATCGCCAGTATTGCTGGAATTGTAGCTGCTGCTACCCTGATTAGTAAAGTCTTCGGATTGGTGCGTCAGGTGGCTCTAGCCGCCGCCTTTGGGAATGGAATCGTGGTCGAGGCATTTACCTACGCTTACGCAATTCCTGGCTTTTTACTAATCTTACTCGGTGGGATGAACGGGCCATTTTATAGTGCGATCGTTAGTGTACTCGCTAAAGAAAAAGATAAATCGCAAACAGCACCGATCGTCGAAACAATTACCACGATCGTCGGTATTATTTTACTCGGCGTGAGTATCTTAATTTTTTGTTTTGCCAGTAATGCGATCGATCTGAGCGCGCCGAACTTAATTCATACTGGCGATATCGCTAGAGGTACCCTAGTCCGTCAAAGTGCGATCGAACAGTTGCAAATCATGTCCGCAATGGCAGTCCTAGCAGGCTTTATCGGCATTGGTTTCGGTACCCTCAGTTCTGCTGATTTTTACTGGTTGCCCTCCATCAGTCCGCTCCTGTCTAGCGCAGCAACGATTATCGGGGTAGGCATCTTAGCGATGTATTTGGGATCGAATATCGGGCTGCCAGAATATGCCATGTTGGGCGGTAAAGTCTTAGCAGGTACGGTATTAATCGGGGCAATTCTGCAATGGTTGATGCAAGTTGTCACCCAATGGCGATTCGGATTGGGGACGATTAAACCCCGATTGGAGTGGCGGCGACAGGGAGTGCAAGATGTCTTAAAAATTCTCGGCCCTGCCACATTTTCTTCTAGTACGCTACAAATCAATTTATTTATCGATAATGCTTTTGCTTCGGGGATTGTTGGTGCAGCTTCGGCAATGCAATATTCGGGAATGTTAATTCAGACTCCGTTGGGGATTATTTCTAATGTCATTTTAGCGTCCCTCCTGCCAGAATTTTCGCGGTTGACAGATCCCGATAACTGGACTCAACTCAAGGATCGAATTCGCCAGGGACTAATCCTGACGGGGATTGCGATGATGCCATTGAGTGCCGTGATGATAGCTCTAGCCTTCCCGATCGTCCAAACAGTCTATCAGAATGGGGCGTTTAAAACCCAAGACTCGTTGTTAGTCGGCTCGATTTTAATCGCATCGAGTTTGGGGATGTCAATCTTTCTGGCGCGGGATATTTTGGTGCGAGTATTCTACGCGCTCGGTGATGGGAGCACGCCATTCAAGATTAGCATGGTGAATATCTTCTTCAATTTCCTATTCGATTATTTATTCTGGAAACCATTTGGCGCGGCGGGGATTACGTTATCGACAGTGTGCATCAATCTGATTTCTTTTTCAGTAATGTTATTCTTACTAAATCGCAGATTGAATGGGTTGCCGTGGCGCGGATTTTTACCGCTGGGGGGCATATTTTTAGCCAGTTTATTTACAGGCGGCATCACCTGGGGTGTAAGTTACGGTTGGCAGCAATTTATTCCGGTTAGTAATAAGATTACCCTGTTGATTCAATTAGCTTTATCTGGAGGCATCGGTTTCGGGGTGTATATTGCGATCGTGTCTCAATTTAAGTTACCAGAATTTGATAAGTTCGCCGGACAGATTAAACGCAAAATATTTAAAAAATAGATCTCGATCTGATGAGCGGCTCCCGATATCCCCGACTGTCTTGTCTCGCTAAACCCTCTCCTTCGTAGACGCTGCGCGAACGGCAAAGCCGATGAGCGCGAGCCGCTTCTTAAAGAAGTCGGGGATATTTGGTAAAATTGTAGTATATGGATCTTTCTGGATGAGGCTCGATCGCTATTGTGGTTTACATAGATCTTTAATTGGCTATAATCTGATGCGACTCAAATGGCTGCCTTTTTCCTTATTTTTCCTATTTGTCACTGGTATTATTATTGGTAACGATTTGGGGCAACTGCGAACGATCGTTAATTGGGTAGGCAGTTTACCATTTGGCGATAAAATCGGGCACATGGTATTTATGGGGACTTTAGCATTTTTGCTCGACTATGCTCTCGACGGTCGCATGGTAAAAATCGGCGGTCTAAAGGTATTATTAGGTTGCTCGATCGTCGCGATCGGCATTACGATCGAAGAAATTTCTCAAATTTGGATTCCCTGGCGAACATTTGATTTGGTAGATCTGTCTGCAAATTATCTGGGAATTGGACTGGCTGGTTTAAAATGGTGGCCAAAAAAATCGGTTTAACCCTTAAAATTTAAGTACCCAGATGCTCTGGTTCGATGATAAAAGTATCTTTTACGGCGTAACTGTCAACTAACAGAAATGGATTCCGCCGAGCAAAAATATCGTCGCATCAGGAAAGACTTACAACGGGGTGGAATTGCCCTAACATTAGTATTTATTACCGGAACGCTCTGGTATAAGCTGGTGGAGCAATGGCACTGGTTAGATGCGGTATATATGACCGTCATTACCCTCACCACCGTCGGCTATGGCGAAACGCAACCATTAGGAGATCGGGGACGCATTTTTACCATCGCCTTAATTTTGGCGGGAGTCATTACGATTGGTTATATTGTCAATCGATTTACGGAAGCCTTAATTGAAGG
>NZ_JANPLS010000199.1:0-1792 GCF_031422475.1 Chamaesiphon sp. VAR_48_metabat_403 | reverse complement strand
CTGCCCATGTAAATCCCTGTCTACCATCCTTTTCCCAGTCTTGAAATGAACTGCGATTTTACAGAACTAGCGCAACTTTACCAAGATACACTACTCAATAATGTCATACTATTTTGGGAGCAAAACTCGATCGATTGGGAGTATGGCGGTTATTTTACCTGTCTGGATCGAGCGGGAAATGTGTACGATACCGAAAAGTCGATCTGGCTCCAAAATCGTCAGGTATTGAATGCTAGCTTTTAACTTTTAGTAAGTCTTCAATTTTGCTCAGACTTGCCGGGTCTAGATACTTTTGGTTATTGGTAACAACCGATCGCAAAAAACCACCCACGCGATCGTCTTCAAGCGACCAAACCACATGTCGATTGGCAATTGCCGCACTCACGATCGTATTGACTTGAGCGGCAGAAAATTCCGAATAATAACTTAATTTCTCGATCGCCAGTTGAGTGGCCCCGATCGATTGACTATTCACAAAATCTCGAATTAAAAATTCTTTGTCTCGCACGCTAGCCAAGGCGATTTCGGGGAACTGTTCTTTACAGAAGCTCGATAGCCGCTTATAAAAGTAAATTTTGGTCTGTTTTTTATTATACCATTCGTTTAGCAAGAAATCGCTAAATTCGTCGTCGTTCAGTGCCGAACAATAGTCTTTATCACCAGTAATAAAATACAGATCTTCGCCCTCTTGTACCTCGTCGAGCAAGCATTCCCAATTAATTGCATCGCCTAAAGAATTATTCTTACCTGGTGGATTGCCGACCCCCATTCGCAGCCGCGCCCGATCGAGCATCATCTGGCTATTAGATAACTTTTTACCTAATCTAAATAAAGACCCAATCGTGCGGTCGGCTTTAAGATTTTTGGCTTTAATATCTGCCAAGATCGTAGTAATTAAAGCTGTATGTGCCTGTTCGTAATGTTTGAGCGATTCTCTTAATAGTTCTATTTCTGGATAGTCTTCACAAAGCTGAGAAAATTGAGGATTAAAAGCTTGGCTGCGGAGCGATTTAATCGCCCCATCGATCCGTTGTTCGCGATTGCGATTGAATTCATCGACGATCTGATCTGTTAACAATAACGTAATCTGCTGGCGATCGATCGCATCGATCAATTTATTTAGTTCGGCAAGATCTTCTTGATTGAGTGCATAAAAAGATAGCAGAATATTAGTATCGATGAAAAGCTGCATATCTTATTTAGGGGATAGGGATTAGGGATTAGGGGTCGGTTAGATAGTTAAAATTAATCTACCTGAATTATAACAAAATCCCGATCCAGTCCCTGAATATAGCTAATGAAACCTTTTTCAGCCTAACCAGCCGATCGCAGCCAGTCAAGTTATAATTTAAAGACTAAGCCAGATCGACTCACCTCGCCCCATGTCTACCGAACTCCAACCCCAGCTTCAAACCGAACTCGAAATTGCCGTCGAACATCGGCGCAATTTTGCGATTATTTCGCATCCTGACGCGGGGAAAACCACCCTGACAGAGAAACTGTTGCTGTACGGGGGGGCAATTCATGAAGCGGGTGCAGTCAAAGCCAGACGCGATCAGCGCAAGGCGACATCCGACTGGATGGAAATGGAGAAACAACGGGGAATTTCGATTACCTCGACGGTGTTGCAATTTGGCTATCAGGGGTTTCAGGTAAATCTGCTCGATACACCCGGACACCAAGATTTTAGCGAAGATACTTATCGGACGCTAGCCGCCGCCGATAATGCGGTAATGCTGATCGATGCAGCTAAGGGTTTGGAGCCGCAAACGCGCAAGTTATTTGAAGTGTG
>NZ_JANPLS010000198.1:0-6076 GCF_031422475.1 Chamaesiphon sp. VAR_48_metabat_403 | reverse complement strand
GAATGAATTTGTCAATATCTAAAGCAATCGGTTTTTAGATGAATGTGGTTGTTTCTTAGTATGAAATTACCATTTATTCGATCGAAATTAATTGCTTTTAATCTTGACAACCTAAGCCCGATCGGGAATGAATCAGCCCTGGGATAAGCGGGGGGTTGGGGGGTAACACCATCTCTGTTGATGTCTATTTGTTCTTTAATCGATCGATTAATAACTGCATATCGATTTCATTTTCACCACTAGATTGGGACAGTGGCGAACCTTTTCCCGGTCCAGAAAGAGTATTACGTAACCTGTCGCGAATTTCTTCGGCATCGCTGCCCGTACTGAGGGTAAATAATAAATGCGATCGAGTACATTGTTTTTCGGTATAAGGTACCGCACAAATTAAGCCGAGTCCCGTTTTTTTATCTATCCCGACAATCAATTTATCAAAAGTGCCGCGATCCCATGCCAATTGAAATCGTTTGGATACAGTTTCACAGCGTTGTCGATTAGTCATCCCTTTAGGAGGTGTGTATTTCCAAAAAATTAATGAAACCGGATCGACCGTGCCACTGCTTACCGCCTGGGTAGTCGGAATAATTTTGCCATCTTGGTTAACTCGACCGCAAAAGAATTGAACGTTATCTGTTTTATCCCTAGCTAGAGATGGAGCTGGCAGGATGAGAATGGGGATAAATAAAGCGATCGCGATCGACCTAAATAATCTGTTCATTTGCTGGATGAGCGTTAATTAATAATACTGCTGATATCGACGATGCCATCCCCAGAATTTTGGGGAACGGGATTGCTACCAGTTCCACCTTTAATATCTTTCATCCGATCGATCGTTTCAGTTGCGTCGGCACCATTAGATAAGGTAAATAACATGCTCGATCTAGTACAGCTAGTCGCGCGATCTTTAGACCCACAAATAATTCCCAATCCCGACTTTTTATCAACTCCAGCAGTGAGATAATTTAGTCGTTTGGCTTCCCATGCCTGTTGAAAGTTGCCTGAAACCATATTGCAGCGAACTTGGGGTGTATATTTGCCACTAATTTTCGATTTCCATTGAATCAAGGCGACAGGTTCGCGTTTGGCAGAGCTAGCAACTAAGGTCGTGGGGACGATCGCATTGGTATTCGGATCGAAAGTTTGACCACAATAAAACCTCACTACTTTAGTAGGCGATTGGGCGATCGCTTCGATCGATACCAGAGTAGAACCAACAGTTAATCCACCGACGATAAAGAGCGTAATTAAGCTACTTTTCATATTTATTAGAAGGGATAGTATTCCTAACTTTGGAAATAGCGATCTAGAATTTAGATTTGTGAGTTAGTTCGAGATAGCAACTAGCCCACAGATCGACAATCGATTATCGATCGTCATTTGTCAACTACTTTTTTCGTAATAGGGCAAAATTGCGGAGATCGACAACTCGATTACCACTGCTTTGATAAAGTGGCGAACTAGCCGTTCCTGAGAGGACGCTAGAAAGTTGTTCGATCGTCGTACCAGCATCTTGATAAGATTTAAGCGTGAATAACATATTCGTGCGATCGCAAGGTTGTTCGGCATTAGCCAGCGCACAAATCATGCCCAAACCACTTTTTTTATCAATGCCCGCAGTGATATAATTTCGACCTTGTTGCAGTGCGGCTTGAAATTTGGGCGAGACAGTTTCACACCGTTGTTGGGGCGTAGTTTTAAAAGCTTCGCTTTTCCAGATAATTAGTACGGGTTCTTCTGATGCGCCGCTCACCTTCGCCAGAGTAGCCGGAAGGTTGCTTTTACTGCTAGCATCTGCGGCTTTACCACAATAAAACTGAATTGTCGGCGTGGTTTGGGCGATAGCTGCTGTGGGCATTATCGTCAGCGATCCGGTAACGATGGTGAGGGTGGATAACCAGATCTTGCGGACGAGATTCGATCTAACTGAGGAACGGGTTTGATGGTGTAATTGCATGAGACTTATTTAAGTTAATTGAATGTCAGCTTGAGTCAGGAAATTGACGAGTTCGCTACCGCTACTTATCTAGATCGGGTGGTTAACTAGTTAAATATGCAGCAGCACTGCTGGTTCTTTACAAAAGTTATTTATTCAGTCGCGATCGTAGCTACAGGCGAACTTTTACCCTGACGTGCATCGATAATAAATTGACGGACTAAATCGACACCGATGGCATAGTTAATCCCGACATTACCCGTATCTCTACCAAATCCACCTGTATTGACACCAATTATTTCACCTCTGTCATTTAATAATGGCCCGCCAGAATTCCCTGGATTAATAGCGGCATTATGCTGAATAAACTTACCACCTTCCCGGATGGCACTGACAATCCCAGTAGTCAATGTATTTTGGAAAGCCTCGTCAAACGGCGTACCGATGGCATAGGTATTGTCCCCGACTCTAAAGGTTGTTTTGCTGAGGGCAACTGTGGGGAATTTTTGACCCCGACGATTGATTTTAAGTAATGCCAGATCCAGCCCATTTTTGCCGAATCCCACCACATCGGCGGGTAGTTCGGTTTTCCCATCTGCCATTATCAGCGTCACTACGGCTGGTTGCCCTTTGATGACGTGAGCGTTGGTAACGACATAACCATCATTACTGACAATAAAGCCACTCCCCCACTTGCTATTGCCGCGAATCGTCACTACTGCCGGATTTGCTTTTTCATAGACGCGATTGGCTGTCGTAGTAGCGGCTGCGGGTGTTTTTGCAGCAGCGGGGATGAGATAAGCCGTGCTAATGCAGCTACAAGTTAAAGTGGCGATTAATAGTGGGGCAAAAATTTTAGTATTCACGATCTCATGAGTGGTGATGAATGATTGGTAATGGTTACCTGGGACATCGATAACCGCATATTATATCTTTCGGGCTGATGCGATCGCATTATGCACCTAAATTGATAATTCGTCCCAACTAAAAAGCCACCATCTCGCAAGATAGTGGCTTTTATCGTCGTTTTTAACGGGATTACCCCCCAGCACATCTTTCTAAAGCTACCGCGTGTCAACTCGGCTGGACTACGCAGCAACTCAAATAACTTGTGTATACACCGTAACTTATAAGGGGAGGGCTGGGGTGGGGTAAAGAACTACCGAATCTAACGAATATATTCTTTGAGAATACTGTTGCGATTGGGGTGGCGGAGTTTGCGGAGAGCTTTAGCTTCAATTTGCCGAATCCGCTCGCGGGTGACATTAAAAATCTGACCGATTTCTTCTAATGTTTTCATGCGTCCATCATCTAAACCATAACGCAAACGTAAAACATCGCGTTCGCGGGGACTTAATGTATCGAGAACTCCTTCTAAATCTTCTCGCAATAAACTCTTCGATACTTGGTCTTCTGGCATCTCTCCATCGGCTTCGATAAAGTCGCCAAGCCTGGAATCTTCTTCTTTCCCAATTGGTGTTTCTAAAGAGATCGGTAACTGGGCAGATTTAGCAATAAATCGCAGTTTTTCGATCGTCATTTCCATCCGAGTCGCAATTTCTTCTTCTGTGGGTTTGCGTCCCATTTCTTGAGAGAGTAATTTAGTTGTCTTTTTAATCCGCGAAATTGTCTCGTATAAGTGGACGGGGAGACGAATCGTGCGGGATTGATCGGCAATGGCGCGGGTAATTGCTTGCCGAATCCACCAAGTTGCATAAGTCGAGAATTTATAACCTTTTTCGTGGTCGAATTTTTCAGCGGCGCGGATCAAACCAAGACTTCCTTCTTGAATTAAATCTTGGAAAGAAAGACCGCGATTCATGTATTTTTTAGCGATCGAAACCACCAGTCTCAGGTTCGATTGTACCATCTTATCTTTAGCACGACGGCCTAAAAATAAGCGATGGCGAAACTGATTGAGGGGCATCGCCGCTACCTGCGCCCACTCGCGATCGTGGGGTTCGCGATCTAAGTCATTGAGCAGCTTCTCGCGCATCCGCTCTAATTCTAATAAATCGGCAATTTTCCGAGCTAGTTCGATTTCTTCATCGGCGCGGAGCAAGCGAATGCGACCGATTTCTTGCAAATATAATCGAATCGAGTCTTCTGTAAACTGTTTTTTCTTGGTTTGAACGCGACGGCGGGAGGCTTTCACCTTCCCCAGCTTACCATCCTCGTCTTCGACATCAGATTCACCGTCAGCGTCAGCAGTAAAATCATCGGCATCAACATCGTCGTCGAGCAGTAGCTCCAATTCGCTGTCAGTGTCTTTCGTCGTTATGGTTGCGAGCATGTCTTTAGTCTGGGTCATGTGTGGGTCCTCTTACTCCTATTTTCGTAACTAATGAACTAATATAAATCCGATTTTTCCGCAGGAAATCGTGGTGGTGTTTGCATATATCGAACGATTCTGTCAGTTAGCATCCATCGATGGCAAATTGCCAATGTCGAAACGACAGGAGTACCTACTGTCAAAGCGAGTTGTGATGAACTACTTAAACTGAAATGTTAGTTGTCAACAGCAGGTAATTAATAGTCTTCGATCGAGAGGATATCCTCAATCGAGGAAAGCCCTTTTGATTGTAGCTCTTATTAAAATTTCTGCCAGTTTGAATTGTTAATTAACATATCAATTTTTTCGGGCTTCACTCTCATAACTACACGTACTTACTTGTCACCGCGATCGCGTCCGATCGGATCGCAGTTGACCGCACTCGCGTAGCTTCGATCGCGCTTTTGTTTGAATAAGCACTAAGACCATTTCTATTAACGATCGAGTAATATTGACTCATTTTTATGAATAGATAGTTGAGTTTGTTACAAAGAGTTAACGAAGCGGTCGGATCGCTGGATCGATCTCATCTTATTTGTTAATACAGAAGCGTTCGATTCGAGAAATAGCGGGATTAGAAAGAATTCCGCCCTCTCAATCCACAGTCTAACTGTTTAGTTTCGCTTTGCCCACCCAATTTGACTCAACAATCATGCGTTAATTTGCTGAAATTAGCTCAAATTAGGCGATATTCATGGGTTTGGGGCGTGTGGGGAGACGGGGAGACAGGGAGATGGGGGGACGGGGAGACGGGGGGACGGGGAGTAAGGAGTAAGAAGTTTTGCTATCCACTATCCACTATCCCCTAAAACCTAATTCCTAGTATGATGGTGGTCGTAGCGGATGCGGGAGCCTGCCCAGAGGAGCTTTTCGCGGAGAGTTTGGTAATAGGAATAATTTTCGCGCAGAATGATAAATTTGGCTTGACAGTTTGCCATTTGGACATCGACCCTTTGCCCCGGCCAAATCGAGGTACCCAGTACGCCATCCGTCCATAGCTTGGTATTGAGTTCGTAATCACCGAGCGGCCAAATGCTGACGGTAGAACCCGCTGGAATGACGATCGGGCGACTGGAAAGACTCAACGGACAAATTGGGGCGATCGTGATGGTTGCCATGCCAGAATGGACGATCGGGCCATTAGCAGAGACATTATAACAAGTAGATCCGGTGGGGGTGGAAACGAGCAAACCATCGCCTTGGTATTGATCGACAATTTCGCCATCGATTTCCAGTTCGAGAATCGAAGTAATCATCCGATCGGCGGCAGCGGGCTTAATGCACATATCATTAAGCGCGAGGAATTTTTCGCTATCTGGCGGTGCGGTGCGATCGTCGCCATCATAAATATGCGCCTGAAGCATCATCCGCCGTTCGACTGCATATCGATCTTGTAACAATCGATCCCAGACGCGATCGCCATCTATTAATGCATCGATATTAAATAGTTCTAACGGCTCGGTCAAAAAGCCCAAATGTCCCCCAGCGTTGATGGCTAGAATTGGGATGCCATCGTGGGATAGATGCCTTGCGGCGGTGAGTGCGGTGCCATCACCCCCCAAAACGATCGCCAGATCGATTTGCTTGCTGGTGGAGGCTAAAAAGACCGGATAGGGATTGTCTTTAGCTCCGCTCGGCCCCATCATCACGTCGCAACCCATTTGTTCGAGTTGTTTGGCAGCTTTTTCAGCGAGGGCTTTACTGCCGCGATCTCCGGCTTTATGAACGATGATGACGTTTTTGAGTTCCACAGAAAATTCTAGTTGTTAGTGGTTTAGCAGTTTGGCGAATAGAAGTCGAATAGTTGATGT
>NZ_JANPLS010000197.1:0-2276 GCF_031422475.1 Chamaesiphon sp. VAR_48_metabat_403 | reverse complement strand
TAATAATAATACCCTGTCTCCTTATCCTGCTCTCTCCCCGTATATCCATACCGGAACTTCACACTTGGATTCGTCTCACTCAACAGTCGTCCGAAACTATCGAATGTCCGCTTATCGATAACCGTGCCACTAGCATCAGTGAGCGTATCCACAGTTCCCAATCGATCCGCCAGACTCCATACCATCCCGGAATAGTTGACAGTTGACAGTTGATAGCGAAACTATCTTGTGCCATCACAGCATCCATATTCAACCCATACAAATAGTGGAACGTCTGGTTCCCATCACCATCAGTTACAAACGCAATCTGATTTCTGTCGAGGTAATAATTCTCAGTAGTCGTTGTCAACTGTCCACTGTCAACTGTCAACTGCTTCCTGATTCTTTAGTCGTCGATGTCATACTCATAAACAACTGTCTGAGTAACAATCCCTGCCGCAGTTTTACTTTGGACTATTGTTAACCGATTCCGATAATCCCAAGTGTAATTATCGACGCTATTATCGGAGATCTTTGTCCGTTGAATCCGATTGCCATTAAGGTCGTAGTTATAAGCTTCGCTATTACTACCCGTAACGGCTTTCACTTGGTCGATTTTGTCGTAAGCAATGACTCGATTGACGCTATCTTTAGTCTCGGAGATTAACCGACTGAGGTTGTCAAATCCATAAGTGTTACCTGCAATGGTTACGCCACTACTATTCTTTTGGGTAATAGAACGGCAGTGCCCAGTACCGAACTGTTTCCCCTAGCAGCCTTGAATCGGTTAATGGGACAGGTGACTAGATCGCCAGCTCTGATTCACGGCTATGATGTTCCGGCGGGTTCGCTAGTATTGCGGCACGAAGTGGCCCGGCGGTTGATGGAGGCGGGTTGTGCCCTCAATCCCAACGAATTAATCATTACCAATGGCGCGACGGAAGCCATGTATTTGTCCTTGCAAGCGGTGACAAATCCGGGCGATACTGTCGCGATCGAATCTCCGACTTATTACAACTTACTCGAAATCCTCAATGCCCTCCACCTCAAAGCTTTAGAACTGCCCACCCATCCGCAAACTGGCGTGTCCTTAACCGCTTTAGAATCTGCGCTCCAACAAAAACAAATTTCCGCCTGCGTCCTGATTCCCAATTTCAGCAATCCCTTGGGTAGTTGCATGAGTGAGGAAAATAAAAGCGCGATCGCCAAAATGATGGCTGAGTATCGGGTGCCACTGATTGAAGATGATGTCTATGGCGAACTAAACTTTTCCGGCACTCGCCCTAGAGCGATTAAAGCATTCGACACCGAAGGATGGGTAATTTACTGTTCCTCAATGAGTAAAATCCTCTCGCCAGGACTCCGCGTTGGTTGGTGTGCTAGCGGTCGTTATCAACTCAAAATCGAACAGTTGAAAATGGCGATGAATCTGAATACTGCACCGCTGCCACAACTGACGATCGCGGCATTTCTGACCAATGGCGGCTACGATTCTCCTTTCGGAGAGGCTACGCCAACGACATCTACGGCAATTGCGCCGCACGTTCGAGCTACAGGTCGATCGGATGACTCAGGCGATCTATGACTATTTCCCCGCCGAAACCAATAATTTGATGTTCGTCAACCTTCATCCAGCGACAAATATTTGCAACTCGTTGATATCCGTTTTCATCATACAATCGGGAATCATCGGCAAATAAA
The DNA here is from genome assembly GCF_031422475.1 of Chamaesiphon sp. VAR_48_metabat_403. Lineage (NCBI taxonomy): Bacteria > Bacillati > Cyanobacteriota > Cyanophyceae > Gomontiellales > Chamaesiphonaceae > Chamaesiphon > Chamaesiphon sp. VAR_48_metabat_403. The sequence continues at coordinate 596 of NZ_JANPLS010000197.1, read as the reverse complement.
ACTAAAAAGTCAATCTTGCTCGTTTTCCCTAACTCATCTATTTGCTGTAGCAACGTTGTGGCAATTTTTTGCGATCGAATCGATAGGAAGAGGCAACGCATAAATCGATTAAACCGAAAATTCGCGCTGGAATTTCAGTATTGGTAATTACTCGATGCTCGATCCCCATCTGGGCAATTAAGTTCTCGCCTTCTCATACTAAATAACGAAACTGTGGTAGTAGCTTGTAGTAACTGCGATTACCTACAGTACGCTAAGCGAACGAGTGGATAATCTGGAAACGATGCTACTAATAACCGATTCACAAGTTTGCGAACATCATTAGAAAGTTTATACTCTGGAATAAGTTCGATCGGCATTGGTTAAATAATAAACAACAAAATACAGCTCCTAAAATTAGCTAGATAGAGTCTTTGGATCGTTACCGTTGTTGAGCCGATACAGCATAGAGACAACCAGATAGAATGCCCACTAAGACTGCGATAATGCCCACGGTAATCGACCACCCACCTGTCAAAACCGTCATCGACAGCGTGACTAACACTGGAGAACCGATAAGGCACATAAATGCCCAACTTTCAAGATCGCGCATTAAG
>NZ_JANPLS010000196.1:0-7766 GCF_031422475.1 Chamaesiphon sp. VAR_48_metabat_403 | reverse complement strand
AATATAGCCACCTTGACCTGGCGAAACATAATCCGCCCAGAAGCGAATTTCATCAGCATTTCGCTTACCATTTCGGTCTTCAGTGCCATCAAAAACAGGCGGCGTGGGGTGACTGACCAGCGCGTGAACTGTTTCGCCATTAACCTTAATCGGTACGTCCCAATGGCTCTTGGAAGATAACCGCAATTGCTCGATTTCTGCTGGCGAGTAGAAACCCTTGAGGTTTTCATTAACTGGCGTAGCGGGATTATCGATCGTCGGATCGTTGGTGAGTAAACTACCCGGCATATCTTTCCAGAGAAAATTCTGAAAAGTCCTTACATTTGCCGTATCGATTTCATACTTAGACAGCACCACCATCCCAAATTGACCGGGGAAGTTACCAAACCCAAATGAGTCGTCGCCGTAACCGTTATCGCCGATTCCATCAGTCAGCGTGGTAACGATACTGCCATTATTATTGAGGTCGAAACCCGATGGGATGCCCGTATTACTGGGCGCGATATAAAAATATTTATAATCTACCGGACTAGTCCCATTCTGTCCGACTTTCAGAAAATTATTAATAAATAGTTCGACAGCTTTAGCGGGATTACCTGTATTAAAATCAAACTCATTAATCAACAACACATCAGGATTATTGCGTTGAATGATTTCAGCAGCATTTTTAGCTTGCTGAACCCGTAATGCCTGATTGCGATTGGGATTGTCAGCCGCACCGATCGCTCTAGTGTCAAGAATTACTGGATTCGATAGGTCGTTAATCAGTTGACCGTCAGCGTTACGATTTAAAGAAGCATTAAACTGAGCGAAGCGAATATTTGTGCCACTAACTATACTCATAGTTTATTGTTAAGATGAGGAACTTGAATAAACGCAAATTCGGTACAGCGATCTTGCTATTGCTGTGAATATCGATCGGTTAAGTCTCTAGTAAACTGTTAATTGCCAATGGATGCTGTATAAAAACGATCGCGCTTTCTTGAGATGTCTGGCGATCGTTATTTTTTAAGTTTTTCTTAATTACTACTTAATCTTTCGATAATCTTTTCACATTGGAGCGATCGCAAATGTGCCGATCGAGGTGCGATCGATTTAACTCGAAAATTCCAATACCTTAGTAAACCTCACTATTCGATATCTGACGAATCCGGCTCTGCGCTTACCTTAACGGGTTAATTTACGATAGTTCAAATTACCGAGCGGGGGGAATAGGGGAATGAAGAAGCGTCTACTTTGAGGGGATGGATACCGATCTTCAGACCGTTAACCGCGATCTCATCGATCGGTGGAATGATGTTCTGGCGATTATCTCGAACACTTCAAAGACTTACCAGCCAACAATTTAAACGAAAAGGATCGAGCGTTGTGAAGTTTAATTGCTCGGTTTCAGAATCGGGACGCGGCACTGTGATAACATAGCTTAAATTTAAGACAAAGACTTTTCTTTGCTAAATTCGATCGAAACTCAAAATTTGTAGGTGTAATATGGAATGGTATATTAAAGTCTTGAAAAATTATGCCGTGTTTGATGGGCGTGCCAGCAGACAAGAATATTGGATGTTTACCCTATTCAATATTCTTGTCAGCATTGCTTTGGGATTCTTGCTGGGTATCCTCAGTGGTGTCACCAAAACAGATCAAACTGTGTTAGGGAATATTTACAGTTTGGCAGTTTTACTTCCCGGCATTGGTGTCGCTATTAGGAGAATGCACGATACTGGTCGTAGTGGCTGGTGGTGTATCGTACCGATTGTAGGCTTAATCTTCGCAATTGAAGCTGGTAACCCAGAAGCAAATAAATACGGCCCCAGTCCTAATAGACAGAAATCTTAGTTTTACAGATACTGAGATAATCGGAGATAGATAAACAAAGAATATTGCATTTGTCCGCCATGTTCTTTGTTTATTTACAACAGCCGATCTCAATCCAATTGTACTTCAGGCGATCGGGTACCGTTGTCATTTACATCAAAATTTCTGACAAAGTTATAACTCAGACCTGCACCCAATATGAATGCGAATACCGCAAGTACGCCAACCATTGGAGCGTGAGTACTAAGTTCTCTGTTAAGCCAATTTAGCATAATAAATAATCTCTGATGACTATTTTTTAAAAAAGAAACTATATCGAGCCGCCTAAAACCTAAAGCCTAAAACCTAATACTTAACCGATTGCTTGGTTTTAACCAGCGCATTGTAATAAACAGTCTCCGTTTGTACTGCTAGTTTCGGCCAATTAAAGCGTTTGCCGAGTTCATCGTAGGCATTATCTGTCAACCATTTGGCATAACCAGGGTTTTTGAGTACTTCTAATATTCCCCAAGCGAGGGAATTGCAATCCCATTTCCAGGTAACTATCCCAGTTTTCGTATGCCTAACTACTTCGGCTAACCCCCCAGCGTCAGAAACGACAACTGGTACCCTAGCGGCAAAACTTTCTAGAGCGACAATTCCAAATGGTTCGTACAGGCTGGGAAATACCGCACAATCAGCGACGGTTTGGAATTTATCTAAATGCTCGTCAGACATAAAGCCTGTAAAAAAACATTTTTCCCAGATGCCTAAATCCCAAGCTTGTTGTTTTAAACCGTCGGTATTTCCGCCGCCGATGAAAATAAATTTAGCATTACCGCCGAGTTCCCATAAGACTTTGGGTGCGGCATTTAATAACACAAAGATGCCTTTTTCATAGGTCATCCTACCCACATAATAGACAATTTGCTCGTGATCGGCAGCAAACCTACGGCGAAAATTCCAGAAGTTAAAATCTTTGGGGCGTTGTTTTTTTTCAGGACGAATGCCATTATAAATAATGCTAATTCTTTCCCAGGGACAGCGGAGAATTTGTCCGACTTCTTGCTGCATGTATTGACTGCATACGATCGTTTGAGCGGCAGCTTCCACTAGGCGGGTTTCTTGGGCGTGAACGTGTTCGCTACTGGGGTTGTGGATGCCATTATGCCGTCCGAATTCAGTTGCATGAATGGTGGCAACGATCGGGATTTGAAAATTTTCGCTCAAAGCGATGGCTGTATCTGCTACCATCCAATCATGAGCGTGAATCAGGTCGAAGTCTTGAGATATTTCGACTAGTTTCGTACAGTATTTGCTCATACTCTGATTCATATTGCCAATCCAGTTAAAGATATCTTGGCTGAATCCCACGGGGACGCGGTGAACGTAGATGCCTTCGATAATTTCTTTGGCTGGTGCTTGAGAGAACTCTACGGTAATTAGGTGAATTTCATGACCTAATTTCACCAGCTCTGGATATAATTCAGCTCCATGACGAGCGATACCTCCCACGAGGCGCGGCGGAAATTCCCAAATTAGAACTAAAATTTTCATCGCTACTAGTTGACTTCCCCATTGGTAATTGACTCGGTAGAAGGCAACCTTGCCTTTGCTAGGTGAGTGGTTGCGGCTACGTAGTAGCACCGGATCGAGATGCTATGGGCAATTAAAATTAAAAGTATGGTGGAATTTAGAGATCGAATCTGGGATCTGACAATTTTCTCCAGATCCAGATGCTACGCTAAAGCGTAGCCTGCGCGTTGTGCTTGCACGATCGAAAGTTCTTCCTATTATATCTGGCTGGCGATCGATTTGATGGCGATCGGGCTGCTGTAGATCGATACGCAGCAGCTATATTCTTTAAAATACCCCGGTCTACGACTTTTATCGCCGCGAGATCGCACTATTTTAAATTCTTAATAAAAAATTCCACAACTATTTAAGGTTTTTGTGGATTAATATCCAGAGTCGATCCCTAAGTCGATTAGGCTTCACCTACGCTACGCGAACGAGTGTGAATGAGTTAGTTTTTCCTCGATCCCTGGGCTAATTAACTAGCAAGTGAGGTTCCCATAGCGTCTCCTGCTGGAGAATCGCCTCAAGATTTCCACCCCATCTCGATAAATTGTCTCCATGCAAGCAAAGACTACTGAAGGCGCGATCGGATAAACTTATCTAATCTGTCCATGCCTTTATCGATCGTGACCATATCTGTCGCATAAGAAATGCGGATGTGGTCGTCTGCCCCAAAGGGCAATCCGGGAATTGTGGCTACTTGCTGCTGTTCGAGTAATTGCTGGCAAAAATCTAACGATTTGAGATTGGTATTGGCAATATTCACAAAGATATAAAACGCGCCATCTGGCTTGGCACAACTTAAACCAGGAATTGCCTGGAGCCGCTCTAAAATTGCCTGTCGTCGCAGGGCAAATGCTTGACGCATGTTCTCCACACAGTCCTGAGAGCCTTCTAGAGCTGCGATCGCGCCGTATTGAGCGAAAGTACAGACATTTGAAGTACTATGCCCTTGCAGGGCACTAGCGGCTTGAATCAGCGCGACTGGCGCGGCTAAATAACCAATCCGCCAACCCGTCATCGCATAGGCTTTGGCAAAGCCATTACTAATAATCGTCCGGTTAAATATCTCTTCGCCAAAGCTACCGATGCTGACTTGCTCGACACCATCGTAAATAATTTTTTCGTAAATCTCATCCGATACAACCAGGATATCGCGATCGACAATTACCTTTGCTAATGCCTGTAACTCTGTCGGGGTATAAACAACGCCCGAAGGATTGGAGGGAGAATTAAGTACGAACAACTTCGTTTTGGGCGTAATTGCAGCATCGAGAGCTGCTGGCGTAATTTTATAATCGGTGCTGCTATCGGTGGGCACAATTACGGGCGTACCATCTGCCAAGCGCACCATTTCGGGATAGCTCAACCAATACGGGGCGGGAATAATTACCTCATCACCGGGATTAATTAACGCCACCATTAGGTTATAGAGGGAATGTTTGCCCCCATTGGTAACTAAAATATTGGCAGGATCGTATTTTAACCGATTATCTCGGCGCAATTTAGTCGCGATCGCTTGCCTTAATAGTGGTTCGCCTGCGGCTGCGCCATACTTGGTAATACCGCGATCTAATGCCTGTTTCGCAGCATCTTTAATATGCGTGGGAGTATCGAAATCGGGTTCCCCCGTACTGAAACTACAGACATCTTTGCCATCTTGCTGCATCGCCTTCGCCAGAGCGGAAATGGCGAGGGTAACGGATGGTTCGATCTTGCTAATGCGCCTTGCCAATTCCATAAAGTTACAAATTTCTCCCCAGCCATCTCGCCCAATGTGGTTACACTGTATATGTGCGAGTTGTCTTTTGTGTATATGATATAGTTCCCCAAGCGTAGCAATTATAAACCCATTTGTGAGTAGGTCAACACCTAAATTAGGGATTAAAGATTAGAAATTTAGGGATCGGCACTGACGGTCGAATGCACGCATTCGGTCGAGAATTGAGAGTTTTTTCGTGATATTTATGGTTACTGCTGCTTTTGTGACGATCGCCAGTGTTAATTTCGATGTGGTAGTAGACTTCTACACCCAGTTTTTAGGATCTGCTCCCGATCGATATGTTCCCACTGTTTATGCAGAATTTTCGATAGCTGGGCTACAGTTGGGAATTTTTTGCCCCAAGTCTACCAATCGCGACGAATTTGGGCATCCTAGTCAGAGTGGGATGAGTATCTGTCTGGAAGTAGCTAATTTAGAAGACTCGATCGACAAACTATCCCAAATCGGTTATTCCCCATGCGGCAAGATTACCACAGCCTCCCACGGTCGCGAAATTTACGCCTACGACCCCGACGGGAATCGCTTAATTTTACATCAGGCGGCCAAAATAACATAAATTTTATCTTCGATCGTGACGACATTTTGGAAAATGTAGATGATGACGCAAACCTTCAAACGATTAACGTGGTTTAATCAGATAAATGTTTACCTGATATCCACGCCTCAAGGGCCAGTTTTAGTCGATAGTGCTGCACCTGGCATGTTCGGGTGGTTGGTAAAATCGTTGCGTCAGGTAGGACTTACACCAGCACAATTAGCAGGTGTAGTGGTTACTCATTTTCACATCGACCATGTGGGCACGGCAATGGCATTGCAGAAGTGTGGAGTCCCTGTATATGCTTTAGCACCAGAAGTTCCAATTTTGATGGGGGAGGTACCACATTCTGGCTACGGAGGCACCGCAGGCAAGATTATGCTAGCAGCCGAACGGCTGCTATTTGGTAACCCCTCATTTTCAGGGATTCGCTCTCTTTCCGTCGGACAAAAACTCTTTGGTACACAATGGCGCGCGATTGCCGCACCAGGGCATACTCCAGGAAGTTTAGCTTTATACAACGAGGATACAGGCGATCTATTATCAGGAGATACTTTAGTTAGTGATTTTGGTTGTCCCAGAGCTAATTTATCGTTCTTTACACCAGATCGCGATCGATTGGTGGAGAGTGCTTTAAACTTGATGGCATTAGAGCCGAAATATATTCATCCCGGACATGGAAAACCCTTGCCTTTGCTAGCTTATGCCAAAGTCAAAGAGCAATTAATAAGCAAGTCGAGCCGATAGCCAATCATTTCGGCTGTCCCCACAACATCTCTACTCTTTAATCTCTATTACCGATGCAACGTCTAGAAGTCGAACAACGCACGATCTTAATTGGCTTGGCTGGTAGTCACGGTTATGGATTGAGTCGCCCCGAATCCGATCTCGATTATCGGGGGGTATTTATTGCAGGTAAAAAGTACTATTTGGGCTTGGATAAAGTCGAGCAAAAAGATGGCGGCTGGGATACCGAGCCAGGGATCTTTGATTTTCTGACTGGTGAAAAAGACACCGTAATTTACGAGCTGAAAAAATTCGTGCAGCTATTGGCAGGAGCCAATCCTAATATTCTAGAATTACTCTGGCTCAAGCAGTATCCGGTCAAAACTGAAGTTGGCGAATATTTGATCGAACATCGAAAGATGTTTCTCAGCAAGCGAGTCAAACATACCTATTCTGGTTATGCATTTGCCCAAATCAAAAAGATTGAATCTCATCGGAAGTGGTTGTTAAATCCACCTCAAGAAAAACCACTACCCGAACATTTCGGTCTGAGTGCAGAACGTCCATTGAGCAGGGAAGAATTACACGCTTTTCTAGAATATCTATATGCGCTAGTGCGTGGCAAAATTGAATATTTATCAGAAGCTCAAGAACTGCATCAACTACTAACTGGCGAGATCGATTATAAAGGGTTATTAAAACAGCACCATCTGACAGATGATGTTTTAGAATACACCCAAAACCTCACCAATAGTCGCGGCGATTTTATCAAACTGCTCCAAAAAAGCCAACAGTATCAAAATGCCTTACGGGAGTGGAATGCTTACCAGTCATGGAAAACTAATCGCAATCCCGCCCGCGCGGGGATGGAAAGACAGTCGGGTTTCGATCTCAAACATGCGATGCATTGTATTCGACTATTACGCAGCGGCTTAGAGATTTTACAATCTGGCGAGGTGTTTGTCGATCGACAGGATGTGGGCGATGCTGACGAACTCAAGGCAATTTTACATGGTGACTTTACTTACGAACAAGTTACCGCAATTGCCGATAATTTGGTAGCAGAACTCGATCGCGCTTACGACAGTTCTAGTTTACCCCGTCATCCTAATTTAGCGGCTATTAACGACCTATCGATCGAGTTAATCGAAAAACAAGGATGGGAGATTTAGTAAATTGATTTTCTTGACACATCCAGTAATTTAGCTCGGCATTAAATAAATAGCACGATAACTAAGTAGATATAATAAATTTGAGGACTAAATTCAATGATTGCTGTAAAAGATAATTTTCTACGATTCACCCCCGAAGAATATTTTGTTTGGGAGGAACAACAATTAGAGCGACATG
>NZ_JANPLS010000195.1:0-2906 GCF_031422475.1 Chamaesiphon sp. VAR_48_metabat_403 | reverse complement strand
GAGTAGGGAGTAAGAAGTAAGGAGTAAGGAGTGTAATTACTCCTAAAGCCTAAACCCCATCGATCGACAGATAACTACTATGTCGATCGATGGAGTTGCCGAGCGATGGAGTGCAGTTTAGATCTCTCTTTTAGAAGAGAGAGATTCTAATCAATTATCGTATATTAATAATAGTTTAAATAAAGGAAAAAGATTATGAGTATTGAAGAACGCGCAAAGGCGGCAGCTCAAAATGTTGAAGGAAAAGGTCAGGAAGTTGTAGGCAAAGTCACTGGTAGTAACGATGATGAAGCCGCAGGCAAAGCCAAACAAGCTGCTGCAAAAGTTCGCGATGGGGTTGAAGATGCTAAAGACAAAGTAGCAGAAGCAGCTCAAGACCTTGGCGATAAAATTCGCGACGGAGTAGATAATGCCAAGAGAGAAATGAATAAATAATCTAAATAACTGCTCTTGACAGGTACTTGGTATATTTTGCAGTGAAAACTTAGGTGTTGACAGCACCTGAGTTTTTTTGTGTTTATCGAGTTTGAACATGACCTTTTAGATCGAAAATTGAGATAAATGCTTGTGAAGTAAACATACCTATTTAGGTATTGAAATAAGTTAATTTTTACACCGATTGGGCGATCGATCGCCACAAAATAAGTTGTTAGGATATAACTAATCGGCTATCTACATTAATAATCTAAAACCTATGCCCAGACTAATTGGCAGAACTTCTAAAGCTCCTTTGTATACGATCCTAGCTCTATTTGTTGTAGCTGCTGTTGCGACAGAATTAGAATATGAAGGCGTTATCGATCTAGTACCAGGTTACGGTAGAAATACCGCTAGTATGAAATTGCCAGATATCCGAACCCCGCGATCGTAGCAAGTTAGAGCGTCGCTAACAACAAATAATTCAATCCGATCGGTAAACCCTGAAAATAAAAATACAATCAGCTCATGCGTAAGGGAAAAGATATCATTGGTAAACCGATAATAACATACGATTTCGGTCAGAAGGTTGCTAATATTGTCGATTTAATTTTCGACCAAAATGACAATCGGTTATTAGGACTATTAATTAGTGAAAGTGGCTGGTTTAGCAGTGCCAAAGTTTTACCGCTATATCTAGTCAAAGCGATTGGAGTAGATGCCTTAATCATTCCGACTAGGGACACGATCGCCTCATCTCGAAGCTATGCAGATCTTCATCAAATTTTAGAAACTAATAACATTTTAAATGGTACCCGCATTATGACCACTGATGGTCGCGATTTGGGTAAATTAATCGATTTGTATTTTGATGAGACTAGCGGCGCGATCGAAGGTTATGAGACATCAGGTGGCTTATTTGCCGATGCTTACTCTGGTCGATCGTTTGTACCTGCGACCCAAACTATCAAAATTGGTAAAGATGTCGCATTCGTCCCAGTAGAAACGATCGCTTTAATGGAAGAGCAAGTCGGCGGATTGAAAGCAGCATTCCAAACCGCTAGCGAGAAATTCCAGGAAACTGCTCAAGTTGCAGGCGAAAAATTCCAGGAAACAGCTCAAGTTGCAGGCGAAAAATTTCAGTCTACCACTCAGACTGCGGGTGAAAAACTGCAAACAGCCGGACGTTTAGCTAGCAGCAAAGTTACCGACACGATCGTGGATCGAGCGGCTCAGAAACAATTTGTAATTGGTAGAGTAGCACAGCAAACCGTGACAGATCCCGATGGCACGATCTTCGTTAGATCCGGTGAGACGATCGTGCCAGCAATGGCGGATGCCGCCGAAAGAGCGGGCATTCTCGATCGATTGTATCGCGCCGCTGGCGGGAATTTGACCGAACCACTAGGCGAACGGATGAATAATACCGTCGCTGGTTTGACGATCGAGCAAGCACAGGGACGACGAGCGCAACGCGCCGTATACACGCCAGAGGGCTATATCATCGCCGCACAAGGGCAAATTATCACCCCTGGGGCGATCGATCGTGCTAAGGCGACTCATCAAGAGTCAGCGTTATTAACTGCTGTCGGTTTGTCTGCACAAACAGCAGCGCAAACCCAAGCGGGTAGCCTCGCCACCACCACAGGCGAACGATTGAAAACGACAACATCGGCGGCTGGAGATCGGCTCCAAGAAGGTGCCGCAAATGTCTGGGATCGAGTCCGAGAAACCGCCACCGATCTTCAAGGAAGAAGTTCGGAAGCACTCGAACAAAAGCGGATTAAGGGTGCTTTAGGTCGTCCGACAACGCGAGTGATTCTCGATCGCCAAGATACAGTAATCCTCAATGTTGGCGAATTAATTAGCCACAAAGCGATCGATAGTGCCCGATCGGCAGGTATCCTCGATGTATTACTAGACTCGGTATATACCGAAACTCCACATCTATCGATCGACGAACTCCGCGCACCTGAAAAAGGCTCCGCTGCGCTGTAAATCGCTCTCACAGCAGCCCCTCTCATAAACTTGGGAGCTACGGTGCATACACATCTCTAGAAAAAAGCGAAAACCCTAGAAATTCCCCTGTCTTGTCGTTTTTTATATCTCCTGTCTTGTCTCGCATAATCCGGGAGGTTTCCTCCCGGATTATTCGAGCCGCTGTCGGAGAGGCTACGCCAACGGGGGGAACCCTAGACATAAAAACGCCGCTGTCTTGTCGGTTTTTTATGCTGGGGGAACCCCAGAATAAAACCGCCGCTGTCTTGTCTCGCATAATCCGGGAGGGAACCTCCCGGCTGCGAGCCGCTAAATCCCCCTTAAAAAGGGGGACTTTGAAAGCCCCCTGTTTATGGGGGTTGGGGGATGTAGTTCTCCAAACGAAGTCCAATAGACTTGTGCTAATACAGTAGGTACCAATACAGAACGGCTTTTTAGGTGAATTATCTACACCTGAATCCCGTGAAGATCGGCTCTAACCCGCATTAAAA
>NZ_JANPLS010000194.1:0-4766 GCF_031422475.1 Chamaesiphon sp. VAR_48_metabat_403 | reverse complement strand
GATCAGTAGCATCAAACAGACCACCCGCAGCTTACAGGTCAACCTGAACCGCACTCAGACGATCCCCTTTGCTGATGTTGTCAAACGTTTTCCGCGTCTGATTCGCGATTTATCCGTACAGTTTGGTAAATCTGTCACCCTGACGATTCAAGGCGAAAATATTGGGATCGATCGAGCTATGCTGGAAAGCTTGAGCGATCCGCTGATGCACCTGCTCCGAAATGCCTTCGATCATGGGATCGAAGATCCCGCAACTCGGATGGCGGCGGGGAAACCTACCCAAGGATCGATCGTCCTCACAGCCAGTCAGCGCAGTGGTGAAACGATGATTACGATCGCTGATGATGGCGGTGGCGTGAAACTCGATCGGATCCGAGATCGGCTCCAGCAGATGGGTTTACCCGCCGCCGCAGTAGCAAAAATGCCAAAAGCCCAATTACTCGATGTCATTTTTGAACCAGGCTTTAGTACCGCCGCCAGTCTGACAGAACTCTCTGGGCGGGGTGTGGGAATGGATGTAGTTCGCACCAATATCGAACAAGTCCGTGGAAATATTCAGATCGAAACTCAACCAGGCATCGGGACTACTTTTATTATCCGCGTACCGTTGACGCTTTCGATCGTTAAAATCATGTTACTCGAACGATCGGGATTTGTCTTCGCAGTATCGGTAGATAGCATCAAGGAAATTATCCATTTCCAACCCGATCTAGTCACCGCTGATGGCACCAAAATCACTTGGCAATCCCAAGATATTCCCCTAATCGCATTAGAACAAGGAATATCATTTGGTAGGAATAGTAGAACTTTTGGATTACCAGGAAAACCAACTATTTCCCAACCCACCGTATTAATCGTCGGCGAAGATCGAAGATCGATCGCTTTTCAGATCGATCGATATTGGGGCGAACAAGAAGTTACCTTGAGATCGATCGATACTCCAATGCCATTAACTCCAGGCTTCGGTAACTCGATTATTTTAGGCGATGGTCGCCTCGTTCCGCTGATCGATCTAATCCAATTTGCGGGCTGGATGTCTTCTAAATCTGATGCGCCAATAAATCCAAACCCCGTGCGAGAAAAATCGCAGATCTCAATCGATTTCATCCCTAACAATCCAACAACTAACACAATCTTAGTCATTGACGACTCGATTAATGTCCGTCGTTATTTAGCCGTAATGTTAGAAAAACAAGGCTATCAAGTCGAACAAGCCAGAGATGGACAAGAAGCCGTTGAAAAACTCCTAACGGGGCTAGTAGTAGTTCAAGCAGCAATTTGCGATATCGAGATGCCCCGACTAGATGGCTATGGAGTGCTGGAAGCCCTGCGATCGAACGAAGATTTTCAAGATCTCCCCATCCTGATGCTCACCTCCCGCAACAGTGAAAAACATCGGATGTTAGCCATGAACTTAGGAGCTTCCGCCTATTTCTCCAAACCATATACGGAGCCAGAACTATTAGCAACGCTGAAATCTTTGATTCAAACAGCAGCTAGTAAAGTTCTAATCTCTTCAATCCGTTGACGATTTACACCCAAGTCAGATTCACCCAATCGTGAAGCCGATCGAACCTGAATAAGTTTGTTATCGTTATCAAAATAAAACTCGACATCATCAACAAAACCCATCAACTTACTAGCGAATTCCACATACAAATAATTATTAGTTTCCTTGACAATATTAGTCCGAGGCATCGACGCAATTGTCTGTTTCAGTTTCGCGATCGTCGTTGGAATATCTCCAGTAAACTGAATCGGGCTAATTTTTTGGCTATCATTAATTGATACCTGACTATTCACACAATTTGGAGTAGCCGGACAAACAGTTAATTTGCCATTTTCAACACCGATATTCGTTGGTGCCGTACCTGCAAATATATGATTATTCCAAAATAGAAAAGCAAGGATTAACGCGATCGCCATAACAACATACCTAGCAATTGGTTTCGATTTCACTGTATTCATATTTATTTCCATTCTACTTTATCCATAGTAGATCGAAAATTCCCCTACTGCCGATCGACAGTAGGGGAGTTAATCTAATATAACAACTAGTTGGCTGAGGATGGGTGTTAACCCAGATATCGATGACTATTTCCTTAAATGTTTCCCGATTTTGCAACATCAAAACTTGAATTTGCTCAGTCGCTTTCAACTTTCTGTTTTGACGCGCGTCGCAACTTTCAACTAATTTGGCTTCGCTTCAGGCAACAAGCACTTATCCGAATCGCAACCAGCGGGGCCAGCTTCATCTGCACTATTACCCAAGTCATAACGACTTAAAGCAGTATGGAATTCGGCAGTCTGACGGCGGGCTAATACTCCGACCATCATCTCATCGAAAGTCGCCTTATCGATCGGTTCAAACGGCAACCGAGGGAACGTCTGGTGGTCGTCAAACCGCGCCAATAGAGCCGCAGAGATATAACCCTCATCATCCCGAATCGCCTCGTAAATCCGCTTGCCGAGGGCATCTACTTCATGCTCTCGCAATTCGATCGTCGCACTGGTATTATGCCGCACATAATGTTTCTGTACGCCCATATAGAAGTCCATCTGCGACAGCGCGCTAAATTGACCGATTTCGATCGCATCTGCACCCGGAATATCTGCCCAAGACACCGCCACCGGAATCTCGATCAACCATTCCGTACAACGCGGATCGTAAGCATCGTTTAGCAGATTTCCATTCTCATCCTTATCAGATTGAGACGGAATCACACTATATCCATAATCGATACAGGCGAGGGCTACCGGGTCATCCTTCCGGAAAGTGATCCGGCGGATGAACCGTTGCGCTTTGGGGGCGTGCCAGCCCGGAGAAGCACCAGTCAGCAGCGATTTAGTCCCCGATGGCTGGACTGTCGTGCAACGGTTGGGACGTTTGATGCCATGTTTGTCGCAATACGCCCACACGGTCGATTCGACGATTTCGCGCCAGGTGTTCAGGTATTCATGCTCTGATTGCTTATAAGCAATCCCCGCCTCAGTCGCTGGACGACCTTCAGCCCACCACTGCAACCATTCCGCACCAAAGGCATGAACGAAGAAATCAAACAGACCAGTAAATGATACACCCACGATCGGATCTAATTCCCGACTGTATTGATAACGCGGTTCTTGGAATTTATGGTTGAGTAATGTCGCAACAGATAAAGCACTCGCAACGAAGGCTTCTTCTTGTTCTTTATGGTTACTTGGATCTAATTGATTCAAGTGTACTTCAGACAAGTTGCAATTACCCGCCAAAGTAGCTCCAAATACTCCTTTATGAAATTCTGGCTCGTTGAAACAGAAAGTATCATGCAATCCAGGGAGTTCTTCAACACCGCGAATTACTTGCCATTTGCCTTTATTTAATGGCTCGGTACTTTTGCTAATATCTAGACGCTGACAAGGAATTTCCGCACAGTTAGTAATTTGGAGATAGTAGAGATCTTGACTTCTGACTCCATAATTTGTTACCGCACCTTTGCGAGACATTAGATTTAGAGAGCAACGAATCCCACATTTAGCCAATAATAATTGACAACGGTATGCGCGCTCGCGATCGGAGATATAAATCCGAATGCCATTACTGTTAGTATTTGAGCCATCGGTATCAGCAAGTCCCGCAATAAAGTGTAGGATTGCTTGACGATTCCAGCCTGCGATAATATCTAACGCTTCAGGATTAGTTTTCAGTGCTTTGAGAAACTCTGCCGAAAAGTCTAACTCAGTAACATCGGTAAAAGCGGAGTTCGTCCGGTCGGGTCTCCCGACCATGGAACGAACCCAAGCAGCAGGTAAATAATCATAGTTACGTTCTGGCGACTTATGACCAGCAACAACTAAGTTAGACTTACCTTCATATAACCGAATTTTAGCCCGATTCTTTTGGTCTACAGTACCATCGCCTACAGCCACGCCTAAAGTATAAGCATAACTTGAATCGATATCCGATCCGCCTTCATACTGAATTTGAAATGGTTCGGTATGAAGCTGATAGCGGCTAGTATCCATTAAGTCTTTAGTTAAGACTTCCTTGTATTCTTTGCCAAAGCGATCCTTCACAAAGAAGCGGTGATATTCAGTCGCATCTAAATATGTACCATCGCTAAATTGAACGCGGTACAGTTTTTGGTTAGTATTAGTTTGGAAAGGAGTTACCTTACTCCAAGCTTTACCATTCCAAATCTCAATTTCTCGATCGATTACATCTTGAATTTTAGATAAACCATCGCGAGTAATTAGGATCGTTTCACCACTAACACAGTGAAAATTAGTACCGAGAATTTCCAATTTTGTTATCCTAAAGGCTTTTTATCCTCTAGTTCTACAGATTCTATATTCTCTGTAGTTCGGCGTACATTTTCACTTAGTTTGAAATTTAAGTGCTCCGCACTCTTGGAGGTTTATATTCTAGCTTTCACTAGTTTCACCCTCTACGCTCTACGGTGTTAGAGACTTGTTAGTTTCTCTAGTTACCTCGGTATTAGCAGGTTAATTAATAACTAAATATTAACAACCATATCTCAGCTTTCACCGATTTTGCGGAGTTTTTAATGTGAGGCAAATTTATCTACCACACGGATTTAGTCCAAACCTAGACATTCGATGCTCTAGTTCGAGTTCGAGTTCGATGTCTTGGTCGGTAATATTTTTTGGTTCATTATTTATAGTAAATGTCATCTATTTTTCCATACCAAACAATTGACTAGCCTGTATAGACAGCTAGCCAAATGGATGTTAATACTTGACTAGCCGAAATAGAAGGCTAGTCA
>NZ_JANPLS010000193.1:0-24237 GCF_031422475.1 Chamaesiphon sp. VAR_48_metabat_403 | reverse complement strand
CTTGCAGGATTTGCGCCATCCGCTCCAAGCCCATCCCCGTGTCGATGTTCTTGTTCGCCAACGGCGTGAGATTGCCATCAACATCGCGGTTGTACTGCATGAACACCAGATTATAAAACTCAATAAATCTGCTGTCATCCTCCAAATCGATATTGTCATTCCCCAATTCGGGATGGAAATCATAATAAAGCTCAGAGCATGGCCCACATGGCCCTGTCGGCCCCGACACCCAGAAATTATCATCCGCACCCAACCGCTTAATTCGCAGGGGATTCACGCCAATCTTGTCCCGCCAGATTGCAAAAGCCTCATCGTCATCCTCAAACACGCTGACAACCAACCGCTCAGGGGGCAGATTAAACACCTTAGTCGAGATTTCCCAACCCCATTCGATCGCTTGTTCTTTAAAGTAGTCCCCAAAGCTAAAATTGCCCAACATCTCAAAAAACGTATGATGCCGCGCCGTCCGTCCCACATTCTCGATATCATTGGTACGGATACACTTCTGAGAAGTCGTCGCACGGGGAAAATCTGGCTGGCGTTGACCCAAGAAGATCGGCTTAAATGGTAACATCCCCGCGATCGTTAATAACACCGTCGGATCTTCAGGTACCAACGAACCACTCGGCAACGGCTGATGTCCCCGCTGGCTATAAAAATCGAGGAAGGCTTGACGAATCTCGGCACCACTGAGTTTGAGAGCAGACATAGGACTTTAATATAGGGAGGCAAGTATAGTAGCTATCTCTCTATTGTGCCATTTTTGGCTTCAGCAATAACAATCCGGCTGTAGTGGGATTTTAATTAAGCCTTGGGCATACTAAGGTATATTACTGAGTATTTACCAGATGCAATTTACTAACCAACGCGGAATTATTGCTACCGTAATGACCAGATCGATTACCTTTAGTGAATTCTTGGATACAATTGGTCTTCAGGAATTTACAGGTAGCTTGGTTGATTTTGCGATCCGTGACTATCAGCGATATATATCTCCCCATAAAGGCTTTTCATGTGCCCATCGTAAGCTATACGGCAAAGTTTCTTGCTCTGGGTATTTCCGTGAGAGCGTTGCAAAGGAAGGACTATCAAAATCACTTCAACTTTTTCCAGATCGTCTTGCCGAATGTAAAGAGGCTCACACTATCCTTCAATCTCAAAAATTTGGAAGCAAAAAAAATTCTGAAAAAAACAAAGAACAAAAAATAAAAGAAGTCCATAACACAGAACAATCGGGTTGTGATTGTGGTAGTGCCATCGATCCTCCTAATTGCTGTGATACCAATGGCTGCGATACTAATGGTGATGGTATTTTTAACGCTGCTGATTGTAGTGGCTGTGATTTTGGTGGTTGCGATTGTAGCCCTTAAAAGTGAAGTAGGGGTAATATCCACTTCTTCAAACCCAGACATAGCGAATAATTCAAGTATTTTACTCATTGGCATAGTAAATTTCAAGCCAAGGCATTGGGGCAATTGTTCCCTGTGTCCCCAACTTTATTGCTGCTGTTGTAATTTGGCTGAGGTGATACTCACCGCAATTTTCACAAATGTCAGTAGGTACTCGATCGTCAACAGCTTAGCTTTAAAATTAAATTATTGCGATGGTGGTAGAAATGAATCATTCTTGCTACCAGTCAAGCGTTTTAGGCGGATATCTTGTAAAAACCAACAAGCAATGGCACTCGGTAGCGATAATAACAACCACAATGGCGATAATATAAACGCTAAAAGAATTCCAGAAAGTGCGGTAGCAATTCCTAAAAATTGCAACAGCATAATTCGGGGTCGTTTATGAACGGTACCGATTTTGATGCTACCTCCTTGCAACCACCAATAGATCGATTGCAAACTGCCATCGAGCCAGTGATAGAGGGGATGTCTAATGGTCTGCGTGCGAGCGGATGTTCTAAATACTTTAACTAGTAAACTCCGCAGAATGAGGACAATTTTGGTACATAGATCGATCCACTTACCTAATGGCATATTCTCCGACAGTTTATCGATCCCAACGCGATATTGATGGCGAAAGAAATGTTGCTGTTGGGTAGCTAGATTGGTGAGAGATTGATGGACGATCCGCCCGATCGCATTAGGATTAGATGTTGGTGATGGGGAAGTTGCTGAATTAAGATCGATCTTGCTAAAAATCCAATTTTCATTAGCTGGTTGATTATCTCCTGGCGGTCGCCACCAACCAGTTTGTTCGTCCATACCTTCGATCGCAGAATGAACGTCGCTATTTAAGATATCGTGTTGTCCGGCAAAAACTAAGTCTGCTAAAATTTTCTGAAGTTCGGTGCGATCGATCTTCAATTCAGGTTGCGCTAATTTTTCTAGATGTTGACCGATCTTGTGACGCTCGTTGCCCGATAAGTGAGGTAATGATTCGGTTAGCAGCCAATCTAAATATTGAGATGGAGTACAATTCGTACGAGTTGATTCTCTCTGAACGAAATTAGCAAAAGCGGTCACAGATTTGGGGGTAATTATTCCTTCTAAAACTCGATTCAATCCATCCAGCCTACCCCAAAGTAGATCGTTAGATCGCCAAGATTTTTTGAAAAACCCACCAATGTTATAGAGTTTATCGCCACCGAGTTTCTGTTGGGTATTTTTACCTTTACCAATACCTAATTGAGCACTGTCTGGGCTGATACAGATCGGATTAACGATCGCCTTTTCGTGCAAGCTAGTTAGATACTCGAATGGGTATAACTCACGATCGATGAATTCAAAAGTATGCCATTGTTTGAGCAATTGCTCGGTGTAGCGATCTCCCAATTTCTCGATCGTCACTTCAGCAGCTAGAGAGATTTGTTTTAAGATACTCGGAAAGTTTTGATTGCGATCGTTATCGTATTCTAGTTCCCGATCTGCCCAAATTAAGGGATGAAGATTAGTACTGTGCTGTAATTCGGCAATGCGTTGTTTTAATTGAGCGAAGACGCTCGAAATTTGGGTCTGCGACAACCACCGCGTCCGGTCGTTTTTGGCAGCCATTTCTGGTAAATCTAGCCAAAAATAAACATTAATAGTTTCTAAATTCGACCCAGATGTATCGCTAGGAATAAATGTCTGAAGTTTAGTACCGTTGAGTAAAAATCGATGCAATCTAAAGATTAATTCGTAGACTAATGCCCGCAACCGTCGATCGTTGCCTTCTTGGTTGATTAAGTAATAAAAGTAATTACCCATCGATCGATCGCTCAATAATAACTCGATGCTCGCTCGAATTACTTCCAACAGTTTAATATTACAGCTTAACTGCACTGATAAAGATTGGAGTCGATGATAAGTAGTTTCGGGCAGGCTGAGATGAAGTAAATCGTCAATCCGATCGATTAAATAAAAGTGTTTGCGAATACTGTATTCTACATCCAGATCGATAATTTGTGACTCGAATCGATCTAGTAACTTATAGTGATGGTTGCGATCTTGACTGTTAGAAAATTTACTCGTAACTATCCGTTCGATTTTATCGAGAATGGCTGAGTAATGGGTATTTTGAGATCCCAGATCTGATTGTAATAATAGGGGTAAGTTCCGATCTCGAAAATCAAAAAGTCTACCCCGCAAATAGATTTGAGATTGAGTTCGATTACTACTATCTAGTAATTGTTGAGACTCGATATCTACTTCTGCTAGATCGAGTGAATTTTGATAGCGACGTACTTTATGATTGTGTTCCTGAATTTTCTGTAGATCGTTAGTGATACTTTGGTGGATCGGAATTGAGAAAGCAGCAGCTTGGAGAATTTTCCCCATCCGCGACTGTTGTTTTTTACCTAATTGTAATCGATCGTTTAAATGTTCGGGATTCGGATCGACATAAAACAATTTGCGTTGACCGGATCGATCTGGTAGTCGGTAATACATATCTTTCATCAGACATGTTAATGGGGCATTATCGAGCAAACCACCATCGAGAAAATATAATTTATCACCACGATCTAGCGGTAGATCGGGAGAATAGTATTTAGCAAGTTTTCCCCACGTTACTAACTGCCGATCCACTAAATTTTGTCTGTCTTGAAGATCGACTTCTACGAGTGGGAAAATCACGGGAGTACCCGCCGTAATTTGACACAATTTAACCAATGCGCGATACGTGTCGGTGGGCGATCGCGGCAACTCCGAATCGCGATAATATGGATTGAATGGTTCTTTACGTCCTTGACGATGCTTGAGCCGAAATAAGGTGCGATGATTTTTTGCGCGCAGAGCGATCGGATTTTCATCGAGCGTTCGATCTACTTTACCTAAATAATCAGTCCCAGCGACCGCCAGATCCAATTCTTTGGTATTTGAGAACCATTCTTGCGGCGAACGGGGCAGTTTACGATCGATACCTTCACTTAATATTGAAAACAAGCCCCGTTGGTAAAAACTTTCATTATTAATACTAGATCCGCCAGGTTGCGATTTAAATAAATTTGGTTTTTTAAGTAACTCAAGCAGATCTCCACTATTGCGCCAAATCCTCGCAAACGAGTTGAAATCTACCAGCTCGCGATCGGTACTATTGGCGATCGCATAGCCTAGTAAAATGCCATTAATGCCCCCTGCCGAACTACCAGAAATAGCATCGACCACCAGATCGGCATCGGTTAATGCTTTGACTAATTTATAAATACCTCGACCGCGTACTGCATGATAAAACTCCTGGCAAACACCATGAGTATAAATTGCTAAAGATACACCACCATACACTACCAAACCCAATTGTATTTCACGTAAAAACTGGGGTCGATAATAGCTACGCTGATTAGACATGATTGCAGGTTAAAAGCAATAACGGGGCAGAAAGTTCGGGGTCAGAGTGTGGTGCGATCGAGCCGATCTTACAGCTTATTATCGAAAGTCACTATATAGCGACCACAATTATTGGAGTGATTACCGTACATTTTAACAGGCTCCGTGGCGAATAGTTGAAGATAGCAGTCTTCTGGTCAAAGAATCGATTTTTGAATAACGATCGATACTATCGAATACACTACAATCGAGCATACATCATCTCAGTTATGCTACAATCGGTTACTGTCGAGCGACCCGATCTCCTGCGGCACATCGGCTCGTTCCATTCAAACATCGATCGGAGAATTAAGATAACCCACACCAAACGACCATCTTGTGGCAAGCTAAAGGGTAGATAATTACATCCAAATCCCATCCTTGTTTGTATATGCAGACCATCCCAGCACCCACTCAGTCCGCTTATAGTAATTTAGGTACAGACACCACTATTCATCGTCGTCAGACCCGTCCTGTTGCGGTTGGTAGTGTAATTATCGGCGGTAACAACCCAGTCGTCGTCCAGTCGATGATCAATGAAGATACACTAGATATCGATGGTGCCGTCGCCGGAATTCGCCGTCTGCACGAGATCGGCTGTGAAATCGTCCGCGTTACCGTCCCCAGCATGGCACATGCTAGAGCTTTGGCTCAAATCAAGCAAAAATTAATCGATACATACCAAATCGTTCCCCTCGTCGCCGATGTCCATCACAATGGCATGAAAATCGCCCTAGAAGTAGCCAAACATGTCGATAAAGTGCGAATCAATCCTGGCTTGTACGTGTTTGAAAAACCCAAGCCAGATCGAACCGAATACACTCCGACTGAATTTGCCGAAATCGGCGATAACATTCGCCAGATGCTCGAACCGCTAGTCATTTCGCTGCGCGACCAAAACAAAGCGATGCGAATTGGGGTCAATCACGGTTCCCTCGCCGAACGGATGTTATTTACTTATGGTGATACTCCTGAAGGAATGGTTGAGTCCGCACTAGAATGCGTCCGGATCTGCGAGTCTTTTGGTTTTCACAATCTCGTCATCTCGATGAAAGCCTCGCGCGTGCCTGTAATGTTAGCCGCATATCGACTACTCGCACAACGGATGGATGCAGCCAGGATGGATTATCCAATTCATCTAGGAGTCACAGAAGCTGGCGATGGTGAGTACGGCAGAATTAAATCTACTGCGGGAATCGCCACCCTACTCGCCGAAGGCATCGGCGATACTCTGCGCGTGTCTCTTACTGAAGCTCCAGAGAAGGAAATTCCGGTCTGCTACAGCATTCTCCAGTCGTTAGGACTGCGGAAAACGATGGTAGAATACGTAGCCTGTCCTTCATGCGGTCGGACGCTATTCAATCTCGAAACAGTCCTCCATCAAGTCCGCTCGGCAACAAATCACCTCACGGGGTTGGATATCGCTGTGATGGGTTGTATCGTCAATGGCCCTGGCGAAATGGCAGATGCCGATTATGGCTACGTTGGCAAAACACCTGGCTATATTTCCCTATATCGTGGTCGCGATGAAATTAAACGGGTACCCGAAGCCGATGGTGTGGCAGAATTAATTGCTTTAATTAAAGCAGACGATCGGTGGTTTGAGCCAGAGTAATTTAGGGAATAGATTTTGGAATAATGCAGGCTAGCTCCCCGTCCCCCCGTCCCCAAGGCTGATTCATCCCCTATTAGGCACGGATTGTCAAGATGAAAAGCCCGAAAATTCGGGTGTCGGATTGGCAATTTTGAGCTAATAAATCCGCGAGTGAAGGTCCAAATCACTTAATCGGATGATTGAAAAAACGAATGAATCAGCCCTGCCCCCGTCCCCCCGTCTCCCCGCCCCCTCGTCTTCCATCTCCCATCTCAGCAAATCCAGATTATGAATATGCTAAGATTTAGTATATGTGCCTTGAGTAGCTACATCTACCTTGCCTGTAATTGGTGCTAAGCCAAGCTTCATCCGATCGCATTAACTTTTCCTTTCCTGCTAATTCAGACGTAAATCATGAAGATCGAAAAACACGGGTTAGTTATTGGTGCCACCGCAGTCGTACTCACAGCAGTAGCCGTTACTGGTGCGGGGCTTCATCTTCCTAAAGGTGTTGCATTCTTCAAAAATAGTCCCAAAGAATTAGTCGATGAAGTTTGGCAGATTGTCGATAAACAATACGTCGATGGCACATTCAATCAGAAAGATTGGCGCGCGCTTCGCAGAAAATACGTCGTCGAGAAAAATTACAAGACCAAGGAAGAAGCTTACAAGTCAATCCGACTGATGCTCAAAAATCTCAACGATCCATATACTCGTTTTATGGATCCTAAAGAATTTAGAGATCTGCAAGTCGATACCTCCGGTCAGTTAATTGGGGTGGGGATTCAACTGAGCCAAAACGAGAAAACCAAGAAACTCGAAGTAATTGCCCCAATCGAAGATACTTCAGCATCTAAAGCTGGCATCTTGTCTAAAGATATCATTACCAAAATTGACGGTAAAAGCACCACAGGCATGGATGTCAATCAGGCAGTCCAACTGATTCGCGGGAAAGAAGGCACGAGTGTAAAACTCACCATTCAACGGGACAATCGTCAAGTTTTAGAATTTAACCTCCTGCGCCAACAAATCGAAATTCACCCCGTCGAAGCCAAGTATCGACCCAAAGAACTCGGCGGCATCGGGTATATCCGACTCAAACAGTTTAGTGCCAATGCTTCCACCGAGATGGGTGCGGCAATTCAAAAACTTGAAAGTCAAGGTGCGACGGGTTATGTCCTCGACTTACGATCGAATCCTGGTGGATTGCTCTATGGTGCGATCAATATCGCCCGGATGTGGTTGGATGATGGCAAAATTGTCTCTACAGTCAACCGCCAAGGCACGGGAGATATCAGTAAAGCCAATAATACCGCTCTCACCAAAAAACCCCTGGTCATTCTCGTCGATGGCGGCTCGGCAAGTGCTAGTGAAATTCTCTCTGGCGCGCTGCAAGACAACAAACGCGCCCAACTCGTTGGTGTTACCACCTTTGGTAAAGGCTTGGTACAATCCGTGCGTCCCTTGTCCGAAGGTGCGGGGATGGCAGTAACGATCGCTAAATACTTTACTCCTAGCGGTAAAGATATCAACCGTGCGGGTATTAAGCCCGATGTTGAAGTGAAACTATCCAAACCACAAATTCAGTCCTTAATCAAGGATCGGACTAAAGTTGCCACTCCAGCCGATCCTCAGTATGCCAAGGCTTTGCAAATTCTCCAAGTCGCGATCGCCAATAGCGGGAATGCAGCCCAAAAAAAGTAACTAACAGTTTGCCGACAACTCTTACCGATGCGTCGTGCAAACCAGAAGTTACTCCCAATTGCAACCTCGAACGATCGGTAACTAATCTTACCAATCGTTATTTAAGTAAATCGCTCTACTATCTGTGGTTTACGACAGGTAATTAAATGCTACCTCAATATCTAAAAATGGGATTGATTATTTAATCAATCCCATTTTTAACGATGTTAATACTATCTAGCTAATTGTAATTACTATTTAGAGGATAATTGTATTGTCGTCGCGTGTGGATGGCTAATAACAATACTGCAAAAGCACAAATACCTGCAACATAGAGTGGATAACCATAGCTATAGTAACTACTAATATTAACCGCTGCACCAGTTTCTTTTGCTAATTTCTCGGCAGATTCGATCGTTTGTCGATCGACTAGCAGTGCCGAGATGACTGGTCCGATCCCAGTCGCAATACTCAAATAAGCGGCGTTCAAGCCAGAAGTCATCCCTTGCTCCGATGGTTTTGTATTGAGCGAAATAAGATTGCTAATCATTGGTTGAATCAACGAATTAAAGACCGAGAATATCAAACTTACAACAACAAAATAAACAACGTTAGGAATTATCGGCATTAGTGCAAAGCAAATACTCCTAAATAGTAATCCTAACAGTAGAATGCGACCTGCATTCAGCTTTTTATTCAAAAATTTAATACCGATAGTTTGCATCATAGCACCCAAAATACCAAAGCTAAAAAATAGCAAATCGAAGGAAGATAAATCTTGAGCTAAGACCTTAATATAATAAGCCTGGAAGCCAAAGGTAAACATGCCAAAGGTAATACTCGTTAAGAAAGTTACCATCAGCAAAGCACCCACTCTGGGAATTTTAAAACCAGTAAATATTTTTCCTAGCCCTAAATCGAAAAGATTACCAGTTTTAGGTGCAGCTTGTTTGAGTGTTTCTGGTAACTGCCAGAACGTTAATATTAAGGCGATCGCTGCTAAAATTGAAGAAGCTAAAAATGGTGCCCCCAGCGATAACTTAATCGTCAGATAACTGATTAACGGCCCAACGACAAACCCAATCCCCAGCGATGCGCCAAATAAACCAAAAGCACGGGCGCGCTCTTCAGGTTCGGTAATATCAGTAATAATTGCTTGCGCTACTGAAATATTCCCCCCAGTGATCCCATCTAAAAATCGCGCGATAAAAAGGATGCTGGCGGTGTTTGCCGTCCCAACTATGAAGTTGGCTAATACCGTCCCAGCTAGACTAATAATTAATAATGGTTTGCGCCCGAATCGATCGGATAATTTGCCAATAATTGGTGCGGCTAAAAATTGAGAGAACGAGTAGATCGCAAATAAAAAACTGGTTTGAAAGTCACTCAAACCAAAAGTCTTACCATAGTTATAAATATTGAGAATTAAAGCAATCAGACTCAGCGCATTAATGAAATTGATAAATAGCACGATCCGTAAAGTCGAATTTATCAGCGACTTAACAGGTTTTGTCGATCGAAGCTGCGGTTTTTTTTCTAGTTTAAGTGTCATCGATCGACACTCCACAAAGCTGGGTTCTCTGTTTGACATACCCTCTCCACGATCGATGCGATTCGATCGTGGAGAGGGTATGTACCAGTTAATTTTTCTAGATCGTTTGGCTCCACTGGCAAGCAGCCAGCACGAATCGTCCTATCTATCTCCAAATCGATAAGTCTGACATTTTTGCACATGGATAGATCGCATAATTTCTTAACTTATTATTCCCAGATCGATCGTACAATCTATACTATCGATACTCTTGGCAAAGTCATTAATTACACGATCTAGAGAATAGGGGATAGGGAATAGGGAATAGGCTTTAGCCGTAATTTACTCCTTACTTCTTACTTCTTACTCCCATCTCCCTAATTAGGAATCATCGCCACCTTAATTACCTCTCGATTCCGCATATCCTCAAAAGTCTGTGCTAAATCGGTCAAGGGACGACGATCGCTAATTAATAACTCAAACGGAATTTGCCGACTCGCGAGCAGTCCTAGAGCCGCACGGACGTGTTGGGGAGTATTATGGAACACACCTTTAAGCGTGAGTTCGCTATAGTGAAGCCTGTCGGTATTAACGCTAATCGTCGTATCTTTCGGACAACCACCAAATAAATTAATCGTCGCACCCGGACGACCGCAAGCGATCGCCGTTTCCCAGACGCTTGGCACCCCCGTCGCTTCGATAACGATATCCGCACCCCATCCTTGAGTTAAATCCCTCACAGTGTTAGGAATATCCACCTGATGATAATTCCACGTTCTTCTGGCTCCCAAACTTTCCCCGATCTCCAACCGCCGATCGTTACCACCAAATAACCACACCGACTGGCATTGACTCGCCATCACCGCGACAAACATCAACCCGATCGCGCCATCCCCAATTACTACTACTCTAGAATCGGGGGTAAAGCCACTTCGCGCCACCCCATGTAAAACACACGCCAAGGGTTCGGTCATTGCCGCTAACTCGGCATCGAGATCGGCTGGAATTGCCAGTAAATTGTGTCGGACGATTGGTGCGGGAATGCTTAAATACTGCGCGAAGGTACCGTTATTCCAAGTAAGATTGGGACAGAGCGAATATTCTTGCCGTTGACAAAAAAAACAATTCATGCACGGTGCAGAATTATTGGCAACTACCCGATCTCCAAGCTGCCAATCGCTGACACCAGCACCCAGCGCGATAATTTTCCCCGCTGCTTCATGCCCGAATCGGGTCGGTGGCTTGAGCATTTTTGCATGTCCGCCGCGCCGCCAGACCTTGAGATCGGTGCCACAAGTAGTGGCGGCGGCGACCTCAATGACAACTTCACCTTCGGCGGGTACGGGAGTGTCGAGGGTTTCGAGCCTAAGGTCTTCGCGACCGTACAAGAGGGCTGCTAACACGATATGATTAACTACAACAGTTAATAGAGAGACATTCTAGTATAGGCAAATTTGCGATCGAAAATCTAGCACGGCGATCTGCAAAGATCGGCGGTGGTATGAGCATAATTGAGATCGCCAGCCATTGTTGTTACAGATCGCAGACCTTTGAGCGAAAGACAGGATATAATATAGTGTTTTAGGTTGCCAATCGTTATCGGCAAAGCTTCTGTCCCTAGTGCATCGAACTAACTGCAATTGTGCAGGCACAGCAATTCTCCAGGGGAAAGGCTCCGCCAACGAGCGTGGGTATCGAACAACTGATACCGAGTCAGCGATCGTTAAGCACAATTTCTTACCGTATATATTCCATATGAACGAAAAAAAAGTAGAAGATCCTAAATTGGTGATAGTTTATTTTGCCAATGGTACTGTGCAATGGGTCAAATTTGGCAGTACCAACCAATGGTCTAGGGATGGTGGGAGCGTCAACAAATTTTTTGAAAGTAGGGTTTATCAAACAGCCGACGGTACCAAAATTAAAATCAAACAACATTTTAAGCTGTTAAATACCGTCTTTATGGATGTGGCTACCGGGGCATTTCTCGATACCAATCGCGAAGATTTACTCGGACTAATTCCCGATCCCAACGATCTGGTGCAACACTGTAAATGGTGGGATGTCGATTGGTCTTGTCCGATCGTTTTCGAGCCAAAAGCAGAGCGCAAGCCAATTAAAGCCCCAATCGTCAAAAGTTCGCAATTGAGTTGAAATAGCACTGCATCGGGAAATGCAGATTGGGGCAAATAGCATATTGTAGTTAATCAAGAATTGCGAGGCATGATACTAGATTATAATCCTCCAAGATATCTACCTTCATCTGACGAACTACTGGACTCAGATGAAACACCAGCGGATAACGAACTCCAAGAATTCATCCCGGCTTTGCTCCAGTCTATCTTGCTGATGCTGTAGGAACAGTGCCAGGATTGTTTGTTTGCAGTCGATATGGGCATTTATAATAGTCCAGAGTTACCACAGATCGTCCCTGATGCCTTTCTGCGTTTGGGTGTAGACCGCTGCTATGACGAAGAACTCAGACCTAACTACGTGCTGTGGGATGAGGAAATAGTAACGATCTTTTTACTAGAAGTAGTTTCCCCTCGATATTGGGAGGATGACAAGTACATATCGTTATAAGGTTATAAGTTGCCCCCATCGATCTATTTTTATCTTTGCTAAAGCATATAAAATTGAGTTTAGATATTAGAAAATAATTACTTCTTTATGTAATTTTTTCTTAGTTTAAGGAAAGGTGATTCAACGAATCGAAAGCTAATATATCCTGGAATCATCATTAACAGAAAGAAAATAAGAGACCAAAAACAGGCTAGATAAAAATTGGAGATACTCATGATTCGTTCGTTCACAAACTGAGCTGCGGCAAATACCACAAAGAAGTGAAGCAGGTATATGGAATAGGAATATCTGCCTATCAAACTAATAAACTTTGATAATCCGGATGTCGAGAAGGAAAAAGAGTTATCGTACCAAGCAATACCAATGGCATATGCAATACCTTCGATAGTTGGAAGAATTATCCAAAACGGACTATGGGATGGGTAAGAAGGATAATTATAAAAGCCGCCTTGAATGTCGAAATACCAATAAACCATCATTAAAGTCAAAATTGCTATTAGTGCAATTTTATGGCAGTGCGCAAAATGAGTGCGGAACTGGCAGACAAACATGCCCAATGCAAACTGATCTATTCTGCCAATAATCGTCCAATAAGCTAATGATTGAATTTCACCTCTATCATGGTGTAGAAAAAAGCGCAATGCAATAGATAGTGCAACGATCGAAAGAATCCATCTATTCGATTTTGAAAGCATCCACAGAAGCATGGGAAGCATTATATAGTAGTGAAATTCTACCGTAATCGACCATCCACCATTAGGAAGGGTAGGTAACAAGATTCCTTGCATAATATAATGGACATAATTGGAAAGACTCATGCCATCTAGTAAGGTCTTAATACCAGTAATCAAAATTACAATCACAAGCAGTGGGAGCAAACGTAAAACGCGATTCCAAATAAATGCCCCGAAGCTGATTGATTTACCATCAACTAGTTTTGCAAATAAGTAGCCACTGAGAGTCATAAACAGAGCCACGCCAGTATGTCCCTCATCAAGTAGACAGAGTGGGAATAGTTCTGGCACATAGCTGAAGGGAACTGGATAACCATTCGTTGCGTGAATAAAATGCCACGTAACAACCATAAACGCTGCCAAAGCTCTGACGTGATCGAGAGCAATAAAGTGTAACCCAGATGATGATTTCATAATCAAAAATATATCTTAGCCATTTCTGCTGCCATTTGTTCTGCAAAAAATCGAGGCGGCAGCTTGCCACACCCCAATTGGGTTGGTGACGGCAAAAGCTCTGGAAGATCGATTGCAAGTTTCATGGCAGTTGCTAAGGCATTGATATCTTGAGGCGGAACTAAGTAACCATTAACACCATTAATGATTTCGGGAATACCATTAACATTGCTAGCAATACACAGCTTACCGCTAGCTAATGCCTCTAAAAGGGCAATCGGTTGACCCTCCCATAGCGATGGCAGCACGAAGGTATCGATTGCAGCTAGAAACTCGCTCACATCGTTACGCGCACCTAAAAATAAGACGCGATCGCTAATTTTTAGCTTATCTGCTAGCAAAATCAACTCATCTCGGAGTTCTCCATCACCGACGATCGCCAACCGACTACAATTATCTAGCTTGGCAAAAGCTCGTAACAAGTATTCGTGACCTTTTTGTTCGTGGAGTCTACCCACATTTCCAAATATAAACTCTGTAGGATCGATCCCAAAGAGCTGTCTTGCGCTGTTGCGATGCTGATGTCGCTCGTTCTCATTACCCAGTGGATGAGAAAATTTATCAATTTCAATTCCATTGTAAACAATTGATGTGCGATCGGGATGAGCCACGCCAACATCGATCGCTTTATCATAATCCGAACGACAGACACAAATTATGCGATCTGTATAAGTCAATAAGACCCGATCGATCTGTTTAAAGATAATACCCTTAAGTCGTTGGGAAATCGATCGATTCAATGCCTGTGAAAAATTTAGATAGTGCAATCCATGATAAGTATGAACGAGAATTGGTTTTGATTTAAGTCCGATCGCACCTAATCTCATCCAAAATCCTGCCGTTCCTCCGTGAGTGTGTACGACATCAAACTTACGATCTGCAAATAGCTGGCGAACACTTTGATAAGATTTCCAGCTTAAATTGTTGGCAATGTCAATCGGATGGACAATTGCCCCCAGTTTGCGAACTTCATCAACCAGCCATCCTGTCTCCTTTGTAGCGATCTCTACCCCAAAGTTTGCCCGATCTAAATACTTAGCTAAGAGTAATACATGTGTTTGACCACCGCCCAGACTTGCCTCATCGATTGCCAGTAAAACCCGTAATTTACACATCAGATTTTGTCAGGTTGCTTGAGATTTACATCTCAATATCGTGTATTTGTCATTTTATTTGTAAATCCATCAAATGTACCAATAAAA
This sequence comes from Chamaesiphon sp. VAR_48_metabat_403, assembly GCF_031422475.1. NCBI lineage: Bacteria > Bacillati > Cyanobacteriota > Cyanophyceae > Gomontiellales > Chamaesiphonaceae > Chamaesiphon > Chamaesiphon sp. VAR_48_metabat_403. The sequence continues at coordinate 9,664 of NZ_JANPLS010000193.1, read as the reverse complement.
CATGCAAATACACTATTTTTTTTGTTACTTCTCTCAAACAGGATAATTGCAATAACTTTAAGAATGGTAGTTTTTATCCGATGAAGAGAAGCAGTAACTTTATAAAGACCTTTGGCGTAATACATCGCTAAATATGTAGTGTTGCGACATGCGTAGTAATATCTCAAGGGTGAGTATGATTGGAATACAAACTTGTAATTGAGAATACTAATATTAATCGGAGTTCCGTAGCTATGGTCTAATTTAGCATTCGTCACAACAAAGTTTTTGAATCCTTGCTTTTTCAATCTTAATCCATAATCAAAATCTACCCCGTCTATAAATAAATCAACAGTAGGTATCTCTATCAGTTTAACTGCGTTTATATCTATTAAAGATCCTGATGTTATCGGGGCATCACATTCATACATCTGGATGCAACTATTATATTTACAGTGTGTGAATTTATCATTTTTAAAATTAACTCCACCTATTATTACTTGACTTCTTCGATCGTAAGCAGTGGGTGCAACTATACCTACTCTATTTCCTTGCTCTATTAAACTTTGATGTACTTCTATAAGATTAGAAAGACAATTTTTGTGGGGGACACTATCTTGGTCGAAAGTCCATAAAAAATTGTAATTTTCTTCTATTGCCCAATCCAATGCCATTATTAAACCTTTGTTAATTCCAATATTCGCAGGAAAGTGGTGTACAACAACATTATCAAACGATTCAATTAATTTCTGCTTGGAATTATCTACTAAAAATATACAATTCACTAATAAATTTTGTGAATTGATAGCTGTGATGCACTCGATCGCAGCTTTTCTATCTTCATAGATAGTAATATATGCTCCTGTCTTATTTCGCATCAACTTTGATACTTTCCACAACTAATATTAATTTTTTTGACTGGCGCGATCGGATGCGTTACCGTCATAACTTTTGACTAGACTATATAATTTTTGAACTTGATTTTCCCATCCTGTTTTTTCTGATATATATTGAAAAGAACTTTGTTTAATATTTTTCAGAAGCTCTCTATCCTGATACAAGTTTATTAAGCCATCACATATATCTGTTGGCAATGGTTTTACTAGGTAACTATTCTGAAGATGCATTAAATAGTCAGCAGTATTTTCTACCGCTAAGTCCATAAGAACGCAACCGCAAGCAATTGATTCATGAGCAACTAAAGATATATTAGTAGCAGAAAGTGCAATGCAAACATCACAAACTGAATAAAGTTCTGCTAACTCATCTGGAGATAGCATACCTAAGTTGTGGCACGAAAATGATAGAGCAGGAATGTCATTCCAACCGTATGATATTAATGTAATTTGATCGACCTTCTCTGAAAAGAGATGTAAAGCCATTGCCACCAATTCAAAGCAACGTCTTGGTGTAACACTCCGTCCATAAAAACAAACTTTAAAGTTTTTATCCTGGTGAAATTTTTTGATAAGTGGATTTTTAATTTTCGTGCGCGGATAATAAATATTTCTATCAACTGCTATATCATAATAATCAGCTTGTGATTCATAACTTTCTCTAAGGAAATTAGTCAGCCATGCTCCATGAGTGATATGGTAATAACCAAACTTATAAGTCTGCTCTGCTAGGTACCAATAACTGCCTAAAGAATAAAAGGAAGGTTCATAGTCTTGAACAAAATATATTTTTGAATTTGCATTGAAGGTTAACGCGGCATAGGCCGTAATCCATGATGTACAGACTACAATATCTGATTCTTCCTGAATATCTTCAGCGTAATAAATTTTCACGTCCGCATTTATTGGCTCGAAATATTCACGTATTTGGTTTCTAATGTTATCAGTAGTTAGGCTTACATCATACTCACCTACTATATAAACATGACATTTACAACCCATGTCTTCTAATCCTTTGACAAATCTGAATAAGGTTTTATGTCCACCTGAACCTTTTGAGAAAAAAGGGACAAGCCATACAAACTCTAATTCCTTAGATTGAGATTTTGGTATATGGTTGTCCTGTTGATTAGATACTTTTTTGGCGTATTTCAAGCCGTTCAATATCACATCATAAGAGCTTGATAAAGGTGCTTGAATAATTTGATAACCTTTGTTAGTTTTTAGCTTTGACTTGATTTTAGAAAAAACAATATCGACAGTTGGGAAAAAGCCTATCTCCCTACATTTATTGAAAAACTTATTTGTAATGGCATGTATTCTTTTTAATAGCATTTTCTATTTCTATCTATTGTTGATTCTTTGGGATTGCTGAGAAAGAATTTTTTCCACTACAACAGTCGGTATCATATCATATCTAGAACCACAAAATTGTCCAGATACCATACCAAGATTATTTAAAATTCGTACCAATATCCAGTTTATTTTTTTTAACGCAGGGATTTCCGAAATTTTTAATAATTGATTGGTATCCTTCACACACAAACCGATGAAGCTCTTGCACGCATTATAAAAAGAAGCTCGATTAACAACTCCAATTCTTGTGTATTCTCGATACTCATCAAACTGTCTTTGAAACCATTCTATGAAAAAGTAATTATGAGAGTGATAAACCAGCGCATCTGGCTCATAAAACTTCAAGTATCCACTGTCCAAAATATCCTGTGCCCACCATTGATCTTCACTCATCTCAACCTCTCTAAAGGGAATCTTCTCCCAAACTGACTTTCTAATACATGAGTTATTATTTGAGAAGAAAATATAAACACCCCTATTATTTTCATACTCATTATCCTTTTTCCAGTATTTTCTATTCGTAGATATGTTAAGGTCGAAATGTCGCTGTAATCCGATCGCTACTATCGGATCGCAATTTTCTCTAGGCAAATGTTTCCCAAATACTCCAGCGATATTTGGATTCTCTAGAAATGGATCTACAATATTTTGTAGCCATCGATCGTTAACTGGAGTAGCGTCTTGCGTCAGAAAGGCAATGAATTTTCCTTGGGAGTTTTCTACTCCAAAATTACGTGTCAGTCCATGATTAAATTTTTCAGGTTTAATCTGAATTAATTTAACGTCATATTCTTTTAAAATCTCTAGCGATCGATCTGTAGATCCAGAGTCAATAACTATAACTTCATAGTCAAAGTTACATGTTTGAGAGAACACTGATTGTAAAACTTCATCTATGTATTCAGCTCCGTTCTTGACAGGAATTACTACAGACACGCAAAAATCATATCTTTCATGCATATACTTTTCACTGATTTACAAATAAAATTTAACTGAACTATAAACTTTTTCCATTTGTTGATAATCTTCACTCGATCGATAATCTAGGATGCTTGAAATCAGAAATCAATTATACTTTTTATAGTTAATTTTGAGAAAGTGGATATGCTCTAATTATAAATTGTAAAGTATCACAATCTTCGTCCTCCTGAATTTTTCTAATTGTATCGACGTGAAATTCAGATATTTCATTTTGAGGTATTAAGCTACTTTCAGAAAAACAATCTAATTTAGTACAATCAATTATTTCTACCAAATAACCAGCTTTTTCAAATAAGTCCTTAACTGTCTTTCTAGTAAAAAATTTAAGATGTGTGTTATCTAATATGCCCAAGTCTGTATATTCAAATCTACCTTGAAGTAATGACAATCGAATCGCTGCATGAGCAATATTTGGAATAGAAGCAATTACATAACCATCTTCTTTTAAAATTTGTTTGGTTTCTTTTAGAGTTTTAGATGGGTTTCTTAGATGCTCTAGGACATCTCCAAACATTGCAACATCAAACTTATGACTGGGCAAGATAGCTGTAAGAGATACAAAGTCTAGATCGGCTACAATTACCTGTTGGCAGTACTTTTCAGCTATTTTTGCTGCATCTACATTGATTTCAATACCTGTAACCGTACATCCTTTTTTTTGCAGCAGGTTTGACAAATAACCTGTTGCACAGCCAAAATCTATAACATCTCGATCTCGACCGTCTTCAACCAAATTCAGCATCTTTTTGAGACTACTATTATCATCAAGAGATTCTTCAGTAACTTCCTCAGTACTTGGATAATCCTTCTGCCAATCTTCATCTATAATCATAATAATTTCAATTTCAATTTCAAACAAACTAGATTGACAATAATCTTTCTGAAGATTGTCTTTCTACTTTGACGATCGTAGGTTGATCGACGAGGACATGAATATTTTTTCCAGTGTCTGGGGGCAATACTTGAAATATAATTGCATTATCAATCCAGTCAAAAGTTATATCTTGATAATTTTGAGCACCTGCAACTGTCAAGCTATAAGAGTTAGGTCTTAAAGGTAGCTTAAACTGAAATTGAATTTCTAGTTGCTCTCCCATCTGTAAACAGTCAATCGGAATACCTTCTTCAAAAGTATTGCTGCCAATGATTTCATTACCATTTTTATCGCAAACATAAAACCCTACTATACAGCCTTGCAATACTTCATATGCTTTTAAACTCACAACTAATGTTACTTTTTCATTGAACATAAAAGTGGGATGCTCGCCAGCATCATTACCTGATTGATTGATGAATTTAATTGCTTCTATCTTAGCTTTTCCACTACCTCTTCGAGTAGATTTACCAAAATTACCATCGGTGGCTGTCAGGTCGGCAATGTCATCTGTATTTTTTGATTCTTCTGAAGTTTTAGATTGTTCTATTTTATCTTTATTTTTGGTATTGATTACCTGCTGCCCATCTAATTCTAAATTTGTAACTAACTTGAGATATTCAACGATTACTGGATTTGGGAGACCAGAAGTAAATATTTTCCCATCATGAATCATCACGGCTGAATTACATAAACTTTTGATCGCGCCAGCATCATGAGTAACAAATAAGGTTGTTACTCCTGAATCCATCAACTCTCGCATCCGACGCATACACCTATGTTGAAATACAAAGTCGCCAACAGCCAAGGCTTCATCAACAATTAAGATTTCTGGATTAACATTTACTGCGACGGCAAATGCTAAGCGGACAAACATTCCACTAGAGTAAGTCTTGACAGGTCTGTCGATAAAGTCTCCGATATCTGCAAATCCAGCAATCTCATCAAACTTCTCTTCAATTTCTCTTCGATCGAGACCTAATATTTGACCGTTAAAAAATACGTTCTGCCGTCCTGTAAATTCTGGATTAAAACCACATCCTAGTTCTAATAAAGCAGATACTCGACCCTTGACATGAACTTCGCCAGTTGTCGGCGTTAATGTTCCAGCTATAATCTGCAATAGCGTACTTTTGCCAGATCCATTCCGACCTACTATCCCTACCGTTCTGCCTTTGGGAATTTCTAGATCGATATTTTGTAATGCCCAAAAATCATCGGCATAGTTTTTATTTGGTAGTACAACTTCTTTTAATCTATCTAGCGGTCGATCGTAACGCTTAAAGCATTTTGACACATTCTTCAAAGAAATTGCTAATTCTTCTCCCATACCTGAATTTCAACTCCTTAAAATTTACCTGTATTTCGCCAAAGAATGCGACTAGACTAACTACAACACATCTGCAAAAGCCGGACGCAGGTATTTATAAACTTTTAGACCAAGCCAAAAAATAAATATTGATGTTACTGAAGCTACACCCCACTCACTCCAATGCTTTATCTCTCCAATTAAGATAATGTCTCGATAAATCTCGGCGATCGCTGCGATCGGATTTACCCAAAATATCCAACCGCGAAGAGCCTCAGGAATTGCGGAGGGAGGATAAATGATTGGTGTCATATAAAACCAAAGATTTAAAATTACTCCCAACGTTTGTGGTATGTCCCGCAGAAAAACTGTCAGACCTGCTACGAGATAACCCAGCCCAGCCGTAAATAACAGTTGGGTCAACCACACCAAAGGTAACAGAGCCAGAGTATTATGTAAAGTATGAGTGGTTAAAGCTACGAAAAAAATTAAAATCATCAGTCCAAAGGCACTTTCAATAAACACTGATAAAACTGGAACTAGAGGTAACAGTGCCAGTGGAAATACTACTTTTTTGACTAAGTTGGGCTGACCAATGACCGCACCAGCCGCTTGTGTAAAACCACCTGTAAAGGAAATCCAGGGTAACAATCCTGCAAATAGCCATAAGCCATAAGTAAAGTTATTCTCTGGAACGCCGTGAAGACTGAGTTTGACTTTCAATACAATCGCAAATACATAAGTATAAATCAGTAGCTGCGATAGTTGATTGACTAATGGCCACAAATTTCCTAGTACCGAACCTTTGTATCGAGCTTCTAAATCTCGACGTACCAAGGTTCTGAGCAAGTCAAATTTAGCCCACTGTCGATCGGTAAGAGGAATTAATCTTCGTAGCTTTCCAGCTCTATGTAAAATACCACGCATCGAATTCAACAATCACTGCCTCCAGTATATGCGAGCTAGTACAGTAATGTCTCGGTTTGAGTATATTACTGTAAGTCCCAGATCGTAGTCAAATATATATTAGCAATATCTGATTCTGTATAGATCGATCCCCTTATTCAGTATGAGGCATTTTTTATACTTAGCCCTTACGGATACAAAAGAATCTCTCAGCATTTTTCGCAGATATATTTCCATTTCCATGCAAATATTAGCACCAAAAGATTAAGAGCGTATTTTGTTAAGATATAGCAATCCTAAATCATTTCCTTGCTCATTAGTATTTAAATATTAATGAATTTAACCGCAGAGGCGCAGAGAGCGCAGAGGTAAGAAAAAGAGGGTCAAGCGTTTCATTTAGGATCGCTATAGTGATGTAAGTCACCCAACTATGTTGTCAAGGGTAAATATCTGTAGCTTTAATTCTTTTAAGTTTATCTCGATCGGTCACGATCTCCACCCTCTAATTGGTTGTGAAAATGATAAGCGAGAACTGGAAATAATTAATACGATTCCCTGTTCACTCTTCCCTATCCCCTACTCTAGCGTTTTTCGAGCTGCTGAATCAAATAGCCGATCGGCAGTGCTTCGATCGCATACCTAGCAAAGAAAATACTTTCTTTCTCTGAAAACTTTAGCTCCTGAGAAAAAGCCCGCAAAATTTCTGCCCCAGCAATCAGATCGTTCTCAGAAAAAGCGTCTGTTTTAATTTTATCAATATCCTTTTGAACTTTCTTTAATTGTTCGGGCGTACAAGCACTGAGGTTGGGCTGAAACAGGGTTTTGCGATCGCGGGTAGCATTATTATAAAAAGTATTGATATCTTCCGCCCGCAGCTTTGTAAAGCTTGCTACGCGCTCTTCTTTACGTACCACCGTCTGTTCTTTATCGCAGGGGTGAGTGAGCGTTGCTAATGCCCAAGAGATGCCCCCTGCTAAATAGACGCGCGGCGAGTTGAGCAGCGCGGGTTTTAGTTGAATGGCACTGCGAATTTCGGGAATGACGATCGCTTTTTTCTGCTCTTCAGCAGCAAGTGTAAAACTTTTGTCGCCGCGTTTTTTGTCGATTTCCCTAGAAAAATCGGCAGTACCGACGGGGACGCTATAAGTTTCATCTTCCTTCTGTCCGCTTTTGAGAAATGCGCCTTTGGTGTTGCCAGAACCAATATCGACAGAAATAACTTCACTGCGCCGCCATTCGGGGACGACACCATCGAAGACATATCTAGCTTCATCAGCCGCCGAAATAAATTCCATCTTCCGTCCGGTAGCTGTCTCAATTGCGGCAAGTAGTTCGTCTTTGTGGGGAGCTTTTTTTGCTAACCCGCTGCTACCATAGATGACAATTTGTTCGCAGGGAATTGAAAACCGCTGTTGCATTTCTGCCATTACGGCACTTACTGCGGCGACGGTATCATCTTTGGTGCTGGGAACGGTAGCATTGACATTGCGCGATTCGATATCTTCTTTATCGTCGCGAGCGACATATTTAAAGCCAGCATCATTGAGTTTCTCCAGCTCTTGAATTACTTCGGCTTTAATGCCTTTACTGCCGATTTCAATTACGCCGTAAAGGTTACCAGATTTTTTGACTAGTTCTTGCGCGCCGCATTTGCTAGCGGTAACATTAGTACCCCCACCATCGCTCCGATCTTTTTGGGCGACGGGGTTGGGGGAGGATTGCCGATTGAATAATCGACTGATGCCATAAGCACCAGATCCTAATAGAGCTATCGCCGCGATCGCACCCAAGATTATCGCACCCTTGCGCTGAGATTTTTTGGGGTCGGGAGATTTGGCAGTAGGATTGACAACTTGAGTGACGGGAACCGAGCTGGGAACGTTAGCAGGTGCCCTTGTGGGGGTTGAATTAACGCTGGGCACAGTTGATGCTGGAATGACAGTTTCTGCTGATTGACTGGGCGAAATCGGCGGGGTGGGATGGGTGGGTAAACTGGTCGGTTTGTGGTGAAAGTTACCGTGCGATTTGGAGATCGATCGATTTTCACGCACCCAGTCGATAATTTCGGTCGCACTGCGGGGTCGCTCGCCTACGCGTTCGCGCATCATCCGATCGATCTCGCTGACAAATCCGGGGGAAATATGCGTGACATGAGTTTCCCAATTAAAGGCGCGATCGGCATCCAGCATCTCAACAATTTGCCTGCCAGTCAACAGATAGACAAAGGTGCGTCCCAGGGAAAAAAAGTCAGATTCTGGTACGGCTTTACCCAGAGTTTGTTCTGGAGCCGCGTAGCCTGGAGTATAAATAAAAGTCGGGCTAATCGGCGATTGAGTACTGCCCAAATCGAACCGTCCCACCGCACCAAAATCGATTAAGGCGAGCTGTCCATCTGGTTGGAGAATGATATTAGACGGCTTGATATCGCGGTGGAGCAGCTTGCGATCGTGGATGACTTGGAGAATGTGGGCGAGTTGATCTAGCCATTCAATCGCGCAGCGTTCGTCGATCGGTTTGCCGCACTGTTTGATATATTCTTCGAGATCGGTACCCAGAATTTTTTCCATTACCAGACATTGCAATGGTACCGAGCTATCGCGCGGCATAAATTCAAAATATTCTTCAGCTTTGGGAATGCCGGGATGGTCGGATTGATTGAGAACTTCAAATTCTCGCTGGAACAACTCGATCGCTTTCGGATTGCTGTCTTTAAGTACTTTCAACACCCGCATCACCCCGTGATGCATGACTTCGTAAGTATCGGCAAAGCCACCTTTTTCGCTCAACAACCGGACTACTTGATAGCGTCCCAATAGTAATATTTCCGAGCCACAGCTTTTACAAAACAATTGTTGTTCGGAATTGCTTTGTTTGCAGTTGGGATTGATGCATAAGCTCATAGGAGAAATACCAGCTAAAGAAACGAAATTATAATTTATGGTAAATGAAGAAAAGCCGTTAAGTCATTATAATGGACATCTCCAGAAATAAGAGATTGAGAGCAATAGAACGACACATTTTACCTACGCTTGAATACCTAAATCAACCAGATAAGGTTGTTCCAGTCGTCGCGGTGGCTGTGATGACTGAGCCAATGTGCTGATAATTCTCTCTCATCAGAGGCTCTCGGTTACGAGATTGGTCTGAGTACTAGGTGCTAAAATTTATTGGCTTGCCATGTCCATCAAGATTTGTTGGGTACTTTCTGCCGCCGCTCCAGTTTGGGGGCGACGTTGTTTGTAGCTGCCATCGGCTTGCATATCCCAAGCTTGACGGTTGTCTGCTAACATTATTCCCAATATTTCTTGTAGATCTTTAGAAATGTCTGGATCTTCGATCGGGGTAATTACTTCTACCCGCCTG